>CAMOVR010000062.1 GCA_946627565.1 uncultured Clostridia bacterium | reverse complement strand
GACAGGGCATTGAGCCACAGCACCTCTTCCTCGCGGCGCATCCAGGTCAGCTGGCGCTTGGCGTAGTGGCGGGTATTGAGCCGGATGGCTTCTGCCACCGTGTCCACGCTCTCCCCTTCCTGACCTGAAAAATAGGGGATCCATTCCTTGTACCCAATGCCCTGCATGCTCTGGCATGATGCGCTCACGCCCATGTCAAGCAGTCCCTTTACTTCTGCTTCCAGGCCTGATTCAATCATGCGGTCCACCCTGAGGTTGATGCGCCTGTACAGGGTCTCCCGGTCCATGTCAAGGCATATGACGCGCCAGGTAAAGGTGCGGTCCCTTTCCATGCTGTTTTGCTGCCTGGAAAAGGGAATCCCCGTGATCTCCATGACCTCCAGGGCACGGATGACCCGGCGGATGTCATTCGGGTGAAGCCGGGCCGCCGTATCCGGGTCCAGCTGCATAAGATGTGCATGCATAGCTTCCTGTCCCATTTCCGCGGCTTCCTTTTCAAGCCGGGAGCGCACCTGCGGATCCCCCGCCGCGCCGCCCATGGCCATATCGGACCGGAGAGCCCTGAGGTAAAAGCCCGTGCCGCCGCAGAATACCGGCAGATGCCCCCTTTTCAGGATATCATGGGCGCAACTGTATGCCATCTCCTTGTACCGGGTGACAGAGAAACTGTCCATGGGACCGGCCACATCCAGCATGTGGTGGGGCACCCGGGCCTGTTCTTCCGGGCTGGGTTTGGCGGTGCCTATGTCCATGCCTCGGTAAATCTGCATGGAATCCATGCAGACGATTTCGCCGTCCAGCTTCTCGGCCAGGGCAAGGGCCAGGTCAGACTTGCCCGAGGCCGTGGGCCCGGTGATGGTCAGACAGGTCATCTTACCCCTCCTTACGTAGGCTGAATGCGGCGGAACTTGCGGTCCAGTTCCGTGTGGCTCAGTGACACCACCAGAGGACGTCCATGGGGACAGGTGGGGGTGACATGGCGCTCAATGAGCTGCTCCACAAGATAGCGCATGTCGGATTCGGAGAGCTTCTCCCCACCCTTGACGGCATGCTTGCAGGCTGTCTGCAGGATGGCGGTCCGTCTTTTCTCCAGGGTGAAGCCGTGGGGCTCGCCGCTGAGTTCATCCAGAATCTCCCGGAAAAAGGCGGATGTCTGGGGCTCGCCCAGGATCATGGGGATGGAACGGATGGCCACTTCACTGGTACCGAAGGGCTCCACACTGAAGCCCAGGCGTTCCAGCAGCTCCCGGTTTTCTTCCAGAATGGCCATTTCCCTGCCGGTGACCTTTTCAATCATGGGCACCAGCAGCTCCTGACCGGCCCGGTGCTGGTCATAGGCTTCCATCATGCTGTCAAAGTTCAGCCGCTCGTGGGCGGCATGCTGGTCGATCATGACCAGCTGGTCCGCATACTCCAGCAGAATGTAGGTGTTGAACACATTCCCTATGAACCTTATGGGTTTGTGCTTTTCCTCCGGCAGGAAGCTCTGGGTTTCCACCTTTTCTTTCCTGTCAGGTACCGGAAGGACGGGCCCCAGACTTCCGGAAGCATTTCCGGAAGGAACAGGATTGTAGGGCTTTGCCGGTGTGGGCCCTCTGAATTCGCCGCTTTGGGCAGTGTGGACCGGAACAATGGCCGGGACTTCCCTGCCCTGGGGCTGCGTATTGGAAGATGAGGTGAAGGACGGTGCGTCCTCAGGCAATACGGATTCTTCTGCTTCTCCGGATGCGTTTGCAGTTTCAGATGCGGTATCGGACGTGCTTTCAGGCGCGGCTTTCTCAGGATCAGGCGCAGTATCCGGGACGGAAACAGAAACGGTGTGCACCTCCGGGACGGTAACGGGTGTCTGAGGGGCAGCGTCTGCATCCGGCGCAGCGGGACGGGCGGTCACCTTCACGGTTTCCGGTGCTTCCGGCGGGCTGAGCTCGATCACCTCCGGCTGGGCAAACAGGTCCGGGTCCCGCAGGGATTCCCTGACCAGCTCCGCCAGGGAGGCTTCCACCTCCGCTTCCTTCCGGAAACGGACCTGAAGCTTATTGGGATGGACATTTACGTCCACATTCTCAAAGGGCATGGTGAGGTGGATGATGCACATGGGAAAGTGGCCGATCATGACCCGCTCCCGGGTGCCCTCCTCCACGGCGGTGGACAGCAGGGGGGATTCCAGGTACCTGCCGTTTATAAAGAACAGCTCGCTTTTGCGGTTGCCCCTTCCGCTTTCCCCCACCCCCACAAAACCGTGCACCATAATGCCGTTCATGTGTCCGTCCACGGGCAGGGTGGTTTTGCGCAGCATTTCATTGCCGAAGATGCAGTAGGCGGCGGAAGCCAGGTCCCCGTCCCCGCTGGAGCGGTAAACGGTCTTTCCCTGGGAGATGAACCGGAAGCTGACGTCGGGCCTTGAGAGGATGGCGTGCATCACCACGTCGGAGACATAGCCGGCCTCCGTGACGGGGCGTTTCAGAAAGTGCAGGCGCACCGGGGTATTGAAGAACAGGTCCCGTACCGTGGTGCTGGTGCCGTCGGGGCAGGCGTAGGGCTCAATGGATTTGATGATGCCGCCTTCGTTGATCACCTTAAGACCGCTGCTGCTGTCCCTTGTCTTGGTCTGCAGGGTCACCCTTGACACGGCGGCAATGCTGGCCATGGCCTCTCCCCTGAATCCCAGGGTGGCAATGCCGTTCAGTTCATCCTCGGTGCTGATCTTGCTGGTGGCATGGCGCTCAAACACCATGCGGATATCCCTTTCGTCAATGCCGCTGCCGTTGTCGGTTACCCGGAAGTAGGATATGCCGCCGTCCCGGATTTCCACGGTGATGTTGGTGGCCCCGGCATCCAGACTGTTCTCGATGAGTTCCTTGATGGCGGCTGCCGGACGTTCCACCACCTCACCGGCGGCGATTTTTCCGATCATGCTCTCGGAAAGGAGCCGAATCCGATTCTCCATAGTTTACAGTTTCCTTGCTTTTTCTCTCAGAAGGAAGAGCTTGTTCATGGCTTCAATGGGGGTAAGTGCCATGATGTCGATGCTCTGCAGTTCGTTGATGATCTCGGTTTTGCGGTACTCAAACAGGTTCACCTGTTCATTGGCCCGCTTTTCCTCGCCCTCCCCGAGAATGCTCTGGCCGATGGTGTTCTGGTTGATGTCGCTTACCTCCAGGCGGGCCTGAATCTCATGGGCACGCACCAGAACGGGATGGGGTATGCCGGCCAGGGAGGCGACATGGATGCCGAAGGACTTGTCTGCCCCGCCCCGGATGATCTTGCGCAGGAAGATCACATCCTCCCCGTGTTCCTGCACGGAAATGCAGTAGTTCCTGACCCCGTCAAGGTGGCCTTCCAGTTCGGACAGTTCATGGTAATGGGTGGCAAACAGCGTCTTGGCGCCGCAGTTCTTTTTGTCCGCAAGGTATTCCACCACCGCCCAGGCAATGGCCAGTCCGTCAAAGGTGGAGGTGCCCCGGCCGATTTCATCCAGGATGATCAGGGAATGGCTGGTGGCATTGCGCAAAATGGCTGCGGTTTCCGACATTTCCACCATGAAGGTGGACTGCCCGCTGGCCAGGTCATCTGAGGCGCCCACACGGGTGAAAATCCGGTCCACAATGGGAATGCTGGCTTTTTCCGCCGGCACAAAGGAGCCGATGTGGGCCATGAGGGTGATGAGGGCCACCTGGCGCATGTAGGTGGATTTGCCGGCCATGTTGGGACCCGTGATGATGAGCATCCGGTTTTCATCCTGGTCCATGTCGGTGTCGTTGGGGACAAACCCGGCATCCCGCATGTTCTGTTCCACCACCGGGTGGCGGCCGCCGGTGATCTGAAGCACCCCGTCCTCCGTGATGGAGGGACGCACATAGTGGTACTCCTGGGCTACCCGTGCCAGGCTCAGGCAGGCATCCAGCTGTTTCAGAGCCGAGGCCGTCTTCTGGATGCGCAGGATCTGATGGGAGATGGTCTCCCGTATCTCAAGAAAGAGCCGCAGCTCCAGGCGCACGGACTGCTCCTGGGCACCCATGATTTTCTGCTCCATCTCCTTGAGTTCCGGGGTCATGAAGCGCTCGGCGTTGGTCAGGGTCTGCTTGCGGATGTAATCCTCCGGCACCTGGCTTAAGAAGGACTTTGTCACTTCGATGTAGTAGCCGAAGACCTTGTTGTACTGTACCCTGAGATTCCGGATGCCGGTGCGCTCCCGCTCTTTGGCTTCCAGGTCCAGGATCCACTGCCTGCCGTGGGTGGCAGCCTCACGGTACTCGTCCAGCTCTTCGTTGTACCCTTCCCGGATGATACCCCCTTCCGTGATGACCACCGGAGCTTCCGGATGAATGGCACGCCGCAGGAGTCCTGTCAGGTCATCCAGGGAATCAAGACCGTCCAGGATGGCTTTCAGGCCGGTGCTTCTGCAGTTTTCAAGAAGGGCCCGGATGTTGGGGATCTTCTCAAAGGATGCGCACAGGGACAGACAGTCCCGGGCGTTTAAGGACTGATATGAAACCTTGGAAAGCAGCCGCTCCACGTCATAGACGCTGGAAAGCTCCTGGGCCAGGCGCTCGCTGAGCACATGCTGGTTATAGAGCTCTTCCACGGAATCCAGACGCTCGTTGATCTTCATGCGGTCCATGAGGGGCTGTTCCACCCAGGCCCGGAGCTGCCTTCCGCCCATGGCGGTGCTGGTCCTGTCCAGAAGGTGCAGCAGCGTCCCCCTCCGGTTCTTTCCCCGGATGCTCTCGGTCAGTTCCAGATTGCGCCGGGTATGGGCATCCAGCAGCATGTAGCTGTCGCCCTGATAGATCTTCAGGTTCGTCAGATGCTCCAGGGAGTTTTTCTGGGTTTCCCGCAGATACCTGAGCAGGCCGCCGGCGGCCCCGATCATCTCCCCGTCATCCCGGCTCAGCCCAAGGGAAGACAGGTCCTGCAGATGAAAATGCTCCAGCAGGGTATCCGTGGCCTGGGCCCGGGCAAACCAGCTGGGGCTCTGACGGCTCAGGGCGGGTCCGTCCTCACCCAGCACGGCTTCCACCGCCGGCAGGTCCTGGGTGATGATTTCGCTGGGGGAAATCCGGTTCAGCTCGTCCCGCAGTTTCGCTTCAAGATTCTTGATGCGGTAGACCTGGAACTCGCCTGTGGAGACATCTGCAAAGGCAATGCCGCAGGCGTCCCCGGCGATATAGGCTGAGAGAATATAGCTGGGCTTGCGGTCTTCCAGCATGGAGGGATCGTTGAGGGTGCCCGGGGTGTATACCCGGGTGACATCCCGCTCCACCAGCCCTTTGGCGGTGGCCGGGTCCTCCAGCTGTTCGCAGATGGCCACCCGGAAGCCCCGGCTGACCAGCTTTTCCACGTAGCCGGTCACAGCATGGAAGGGAACGCCGCACATGGGCGCCCGCTCCTCAAGGCCGCAGTCCTTGCCGGTCAGGGTGAGCTCCAGTTCCCGGGATGCAGTTTTGGCATCTTCGAAAAACATCTCATAGAAGTCTCCTACCCTGAAGAACAGGAGACAGTCGCTGTATTTTTCCTTGATGCGGTTGTACTGCTGCATCATGGGTGACAGTGCCATGTTTTGCCCTTCTTTCCATTCCGGATTCTTTGTGTATCAGGATTTTCTCAGGCAGCCGCCGCAGCTATCGCAGCCACCGCAGGCTTTCCCCTCCCCGCCCAGGACGTTTGAGAGGATCTGGTTCATGTTGTCATAGAGCCTGAGATAGCACTCGTGCTTTTCGTTGTAGAGGCGGATGGAGGGGACGCTGTCCCGCTTTTCCTTTGCATTTTCCATCTGCTCCCGGGCCTCAGGGGATGAAATGTTCCCCCTGGAAAGGTCCTGGCGGATCCGGCTGAAAAGCTGATCGTATGCTTTTAAAGCCTCCCGGGCCTCTTCATCTTCTTCCATCTGCTTTCTGGCCTGAAGAAGCTCCGTGTATTCAGTGCTTGACCGGATGGCATCCGCCAGCTCCAGGGCTTTGAGAAGGACCTGGTCCAAATTCAGGACTCCTTTCTCACGCCCGACAGGGTGTTCTGCTTCACGCCGTCAATCTGTACAGGGATGATTTTCCCGATGTCCTTTTCCGAGCCTGCAAAGGTGACGGAGACACCGTGCCGGCCCCGGCCGGAGACCTCGTCGGATGACCTGCGGGAGAGCCCCTCCACAAGGACCTCTTCTTCTGTCCCGATGAACCTGAGCATCTCCTCCCTCTGCCGCTTTTCCTGAAGGGCGATGAGGCGCTGGATGCGCTCGCTGGAGACGGAGGCGGGCACCTGGTCAGGCATGGCGGCAGCCGCTGTGCCGGTGCGGGGGGAATAGATGAAGGTGAAGGCGGAATCGTACCCCACCTGATCCACCAGGTCCAGGGTGTGCTGAAACTGTTCTTCCCTTTCCCCGGGGAAACCCACAATCAGGTCCGTGGTGAGGCCTATGCCCGGTACGCTGCTGCGCAGGCGCTGTACCCTGTCAAGGTAGCGGGCCACATCGTAGTGCCGGTTCATGCGCCTTAAGATTTCATCGTCCCCGGACTGGACCGGCAGGTGGAACTGGGGCAGTACGTGCTCTGCGCTGCCCATGACGGAGATGAGCTCGTCTGAAAGGTCCTTCGGATGACTGGTCATGAAGCGGATGCGGGGAATCCCCACCCGGTCAAGACGGCGGAGCAGTTCCGGAAAGTCGCCTTCGCCCAGGCCCTTGCCGTAGCTGTTGACGTTCTGGCCCAGCAGCATGATCTCCTGGCAGCCTGCATCCCTAAGGGCTGTGGCTTCCTGCAGGATGTCATCCATGCGCCGGCTGCGCTCCCGGCCCCGGACATAGGGCACTATGCAGAAGGAGCAGAAATTGTTGCACCCCTGCATGATGCTGATGTAGGCCTGCTCCCTCCGGAGCCGGCAGGCGGGCATGCCTTCCACCACCAGGTCCTCACCGCCGGTTTCTATGACCACGTGGTCCTCCCTGAGGGCACGGAGAAAAAGCTCCGGGAAACGGTGCATCACGGCGGTGCCAAAGGCCAGGTCAACAAACCCGTACTGCTTCACGATTTTTTCCGCCATGCCGGGTTCCTGAACCATGCAGCCGCAGACACCGATCATGAGGCGGGGATGCTTTTTCCGGACCTCCTTCAGCCATGTCACGTTGCCAAGGGCCCGCCGCTCCGCGTTGTCCCGGACGCAGCAGGTGTTGAAGAGAACAAAGTCCGCATCGTCCCGCACCGGGGCTTCCGTCAGGCCCATGGCCTGAAGCATGCCTGCCAGCTTCTCGCTGTCGTGGGCATTCATCTGGCAGCCGTATGTCACAATGTGGTAGGTGGAGGGACGCTCCGCCATCTGGCGGATTTCGTCCATGCAGCTCTGCTGGTAATCCAGCTCAGGAAAGCTCACTGTCCTGTTCATGGCTTTCTCCTTCCTGTTTGGGCAGCCAGCCCGCTCCGTGGCACACAGGGCAGGGCCTGGCATAGGTCTGCCTCAGGGTTTTGCGGGTGCGGCGTCGGGTCATTTCAATGAGCCCCAGGCTGGTGAAACCGTGGACCACGGTCTTGACCCGGTCGTTTTTCAGGTCCATTTCCAGGGCGTTTAAGATGATCTGCCGGTCCTCATCCGTGTCCATGTCAATCATGTCAATGAGGATGATGCCGCCCAGGTTCCTGAGCCTGATCTGCCGGGCGATCTCATGGCAGGCTTCCAGGTTGGTGCGGATCAGCACCTGCCTGTCCTGCTTTGTGCCGGTGCTTTTGGCGGTGTTCACGTCAATGACCGTCATGGCTTCGCATTCGTCAATGATCAGGCTGCCGCCGCTTTTGAGCCATACCCGCCTGGCCAGGGCCCTTTCACGCATGGCTTCAATGCCCCGGTCCTTAAGGGGATCCGAGTCCGTGAGATACACGTCCAGCTTCCTGTGGTAGTTTTCATAGATCTCCGGGATGTCTGTGGTGATGGAGTCCACGCCCCGGGGCAGGTAGTCTATGAGCAGGGCTTCTGCGGAACCCTGCTTCTGATAGATGATCTCAGGCGCGTGGGCAGTAGCTGCAGCCTTTTCAAGCTCCGCCCACGCACTCTTAAGGGACCGGACCTCATGCTGGATGGCCCGGCTTTCCGCCTGCTCGCTGCTGGTGCGGAACACCAGGCCGAATTCCCCGCCTGTTATGTGCTCGCCCAGTTCCTTGAGTTCCGCCCGGCGGGGCTCATAGGTGATGCGGGCCGATACCCCTATGGTGGTGTTTAATGGCATGAGGATCACCAGGGAGCCGTTCAGGGAAATGTCCCGGCTCAGGAAGGCGCCTTTTTCCCCGCTGGCTTCCCGGCGCACCTGTACCAGCACCCGATCCCCGCACTGAAGGGGCTGCAGGGGATGGGGAGACGAGGGGTCCATAAGGTTTTTCTCTTCCAATGGCAGAAAACCGTTTTTCTCATCCCCTATGTCCACAAAGGCTGCCTTCAGGCCGGGTACGATGCGATCCACCCTGCCCAGAATAACGGTGTCCACCAGGACCTCGCCCTCATCCTGTACATATTCCACCAACTGTCCGTCTTCCATGACGGCGGTCTCGGGCACCCGCCCGCCCCGTGCAATGATTTCTCTCAAAGGTATTCCTCCAGTCGCTCAAGCCCGCTGCCCGTGCGGGTCAGAAGGGACGTACGGGTCAGACTGACGCGGATCTCATCCCTGCCGCTTACCCGTTTCAGGGCTTCCAGTACCATGCTGGGCTTGCAGGTGCTGCCCTCTTCCTGGGACAGGGTCATGTCAAAGCTGTCCGGGGGCAGGGGCTCAAAGGCAAGAATGCTGGGCCTGATGTCCACATCTTTCTCCCCCGCCTTTTTGGTCTTCCGGACACTCATGATTTCCTTCTGGTCCATCAGGGCAGTCATCTGCCGGAGCAGCTCCTCCCTTTCATCCCCAAGGAAGCGTACGTGCCAGGCCGCGGCGGATACCAGCGCCATGAGACTGGGGGTGCTGTCAGGAAGAACGCCGCATTTTTTGACCCGGATGTCCGCGGGAAGGGCGCTGTTGAGAATGCCTGAAAGCGCCTCCGGGGAGATGGCCTCCTCCAGTTCCACTTCCATCAGCTCGTTCTCAGCCGCTGCCCCCACGGAAAGGGCGGAGGCGAAGCCCAGAAGAATATGGGGATTGAACCCCTGGGAATATTTTACCTGAAGGCCGCTCCTGCGCAGGGCCCGCTGGACGGTGCGAAGAATGTCCAGGTGCCCGATGTGACGGAGACGTTCCCCTTTTTCAAACACGGCGTACATGCGCATACTGGCACACCCCCTCAAAACGGTTCAGACCGCAGCCGTTGCAGCCGCCCCGGCAGTCCGGTGTCACTTCAGCCCGGTCTCCCTTTTCCTTTTCGTGCCACAGGAAGGCTTTGGTGATGCCGCTGTCAATGTGGTCCCAGGGCAGTACTTCCTCTTTGCTCCGGGTGCGGAAGGCGTAGAAATCCGGGGTCAGACCGTTGTCCTCAAAGGCCTTCATCCATTTGTCAAAATCAAAGCATTCGCTCCAGCTGTCCAGAAAGCAGCCGCTGCGGAAGGCGCTTAACAGGACGGCGCCAAGCCGCCTGTCCCCCCGGGCAAAGCAGGCCTCCAGAAGACTGGTGCGGCTTTCATGGTAGTTGAAGACCACACCCTTGACCTGCCGGAGCTTTTCCTTGAGGTACCGCTGCTTTTCCTGCAGCACTTCCTGGGTGTCCTGGGGCGCCCACTGAAAGGGTGTGAAGGGCTTGGGCACAAAGGAGGAGGCGGAAACCGTGACGCGGAAACCCTTGGCCCGCTTTTCTTTGGGCACGGAGAAATAGCACCTGGAAACCTTCTGGGCCAGGTCCGCAATGCCGTCCAGATCCTCGTAGGTTTCCGTGGGCAGGCCGATCATGAAATAGAGCTTGACGGAGCTCCAGCCCCCGTTGAAGGCGTCGGTGACCTTTTCGATCAGGTCCGCTTCCGTCACGCCCTTGTTGATCACGTCCCTCAGGCGCTGGGTGCCGGCTTCCGGGGCAAAGGTCAGGGATGTCTTGCGCTCCTTCTGTGTCTCCTCCAGGGACTCTTTCAGGATGGAGTCAAGCCGCAGGGAGGGCAGGGAGACGGAGACATGCTTTTCGCGGAACTTTTTCAGCAGCTCCCGGATCAGCTCCGCAAGACAGGTGTAGTCACCGCTGGAGAGGGAGGACAGGGAAATCTCCTCGTAACCAGTGGTTTTCTCCAGGGACCCTGCCAGTTCCAGAAGCCGCTCAATGCTCCGCTCCCGGACAGGACGGTAGAGCATGCCCGCCTGGCAGAACCGGCAGCCCCGGGTGCAGCCCCGCATGATTTCCAGCATAATGCGGTCGTGCACAATCTCCGTAAAGGGCACCGGGATGTCCATGGGATAATAGGCGGTGTTCAGGTCCTTCACAATGCACTTCATGACCTTCCTGGGCACCCATTCCTCCAGCGGGGAGATGGCCTGAACCGTGCCGTCCGCATTGTAAGTGACGTTATATAAGGAAGGCACATAGACCCCGGGGAGCTTTGCCAGGGCCCTGAGACAGGCTGCCCGGTCCTCCCCGCTCTTTTTCCATTCCATGACAGTTCTGCATACATCCAGGGTGATTTCTTCCCCGTCCCCCAGCATGAAGGCGTCAATGAAGTCCGCCAGGGGCTCCGGGTTGAAGGCGCAGGGCCCGCCGGCCACCACAATGGGTTCGTCCCGATGTCTTTCGGATGAGGAGATGGTGACGCCGCCCAGGGTCATCATGGCCAGAATGTTGGTGTAGCTCATCTCGTACTGGAGGGTGAAGCCGATCATGTCAAAGTCTGACAGGGGCGTGCGACTTTCCATGGAAAAGAGGGGCACCTGCTCCTGCTCCATGAGTTCCTTCATATCGGTCCAGGGCATAAAAAAGCGCTCGCAGAGCATGTCGGGTTCCTGGTTCACCAGACCGTAGAGGATTTTCATGCCCAGATGGGACATGCCCACTTCATAGGTGTCCGGGAAGCAGAAGCCGTAGTGAAATGCGGCATCCTTCCAGTCCTTGATCTCCGTGTTCATCTCGCCCCCGGTGTACCGGGGTGCCTTCTGGACCTTCTCCAGCATGGCTTCCACTTTGTCCCAATCCAGTTTCATGCGCGTGCCCTCCTGACCAAAACTTCATTGCAGACAGAGGGTGATTTTACCATTTCGGCTGTATATGGTCAAACGCGGCTTGTTTTTTGACTCCCCGGGTGTGTATAATGGTCCATCCTGCAACAGGTTCCATGCATGAAACAGCTTTCCGGAATCGTTGAATTGCAGGACTGATGTATACCCGTGAAACAAATGAGCCGGAAAACAGTTTTGTGGTTTTCAGTTAAGTTTACTGTCTGGAGGTATATATGCATCTTCCCGCTGTGCTTACAGATTTTCTTCCCCGTATCTGGGACTGGTCCGTGTATGCGGCCATTTTCCTGGTTTCCCTGATTGGCGTGATCAAGTGCCTGATCCCGCTGTGGACCACCACCAGGACCTTGAGGCGGTCCATCCGCCGCCTGCAGGAGGAGGCGGGCACGGTGACGGACCATCCGGTGTGGCAGGAGAACCTTTTCCTTGGAAGAAGGCTCCGGGGCTGCTGGCTCCGGTTCCTTCAGAATGCCATTCAGCTGGACCGCAGGGGCCTGCCCTGCAATGTGGAGGACTATGTCAATGATGACACCGTCACCCACGGCCCCGGCAACGCCCCGCTGGCGGAACTGATTCCAAGCCTCCTGACCAGCCTTGGCATTCTGGGCACCTTTATCGGCATGACCCAGGGCCTGACAGGCCTTGACGTCACCACCACCGACAACATGATGTCCGGGATCCAGAACCTTTTAAACGGCATGCAGTTTGCCTTCGGCACTTCCGTGGCCGGCGTCTCCTGCTCCCTGGCCTTCAATATGCTCAACCGCATCGCCCAGGGCTCCAGCTACCGTGCCATAGACGACTTTACGGAAGCCTTTACCCAGCTGGCCATGCAGCGGCCTCTTGACAATGATGTGCAGCTGATCTGCCAGAACCAGGACAGGAACCATCTTCTCGGCAGTGTCAACGACGCCATCACCACCCAGCTGCCCCAGTCCATGGAGCGGGCCGTTCGCACCGGCATGCAGCCGGTGGGCCAGGCCATGACGGACTTCCTCAGGGGTGCCACCACCTCCCAGATCGAGGGGGTCAGCCGCATCGTCCGCAATTTCGTGGATACCATGAACGCTTCCCTTTCCAGCCAGTTTGTGGCTCTGGGTAAGACCATGTCGGAGGTCAATATGAACCAGCAGGTCTCCCTGGACCGCCTCAGGGAGTCCCTGGAAACCACCCAGGCCATGATGGGCTCCGTGCAGCAGCTGCATCATATTTCAGACGATGTGCTGCGGCACTTTGAAACCTATATTTCCGAGCTCGGGGAAGCCCGGCGCCGGGATGAAGGGTTTGAAAAGACGGCTTCCTCGCTGCTTGAGGAAATGCACCTGCTCAGCCAGGAGCAGACAAAGACCATACAGGTGATCCGGGCGGGACAGGAGGACCTGGCCGCTTCCGTGAAGATGTTCCAGCAGAGTGCCAGGGATACGGTAAAGAACCTGACGGAGCAGGGAGAAAACAGCGCCTCTGCCATGCAGAAGTCCGGCGAGGCTGTATCCGCCTCTTCCCTCCGTCTCTCCCAGAGCTATGACAGTTTTGTCCAGAACGTGGTGGAGGGTGTCTCCCGGTCCCTGGGCATGTTTGAAAGCAGCATGCAGGGCATGACGGAGGCCTTTGCGGAAAAGGTCCGTGAGGTTCCCGGAAACGGGGATGCCACAGCCCTGACGGAAATCCAGAGGACGCTCAGGGAGATTGAAAGTACCCTGAAGGCACAGAAGACCTGAGAAAGGAGCACCCCATGGCACGACAGCACGTTCATAACAGGCGGGCCGGACGGGGAAACGGCGGATCCAGCTGGATCAGCTATTCGGACATCATGGCGGCCCTGGTGCTGATGTTCGTTCTCTTTCTGGTCTATAACCTGTACCATTACAACCAGCTCCTGACCGTCAAGACCCGGGAGCTGGAACTGCAGCAGTCCATTGTCATGTCCCAGCAGAGCCAGCTGGAGGAACAGGCCGGGATTCTCATCATCCAGCAGGCCAATCTGGATGCCGCCACGGCAGCCCTGGCCCAGGCCCAGCTGGACCTGAAGAGCCGGGAGGATGAACTGGCCCAGCAGACCATTATCCTCATAGGGAAAATGGAGGAGCTGGAGGAAGCGAAGGCCACCCTGGCAGCCAGGGAAACGGAACTCAACAGCCTGCAGCTGCAGCTCTCCGCCCAGAGGGAACTGTTCGACGAACAGACCCGGCAGCTGGAGGAGATGGTGGGTGTCAGATCGTCCATCATCCGGGAGCTGTCCCAGGTGCTCAGCCGTTCCAATCTGGCGGCCCAGGTGGATCCCAATACCGGCGATATCACACTGGACAGCAAGGTGTTTTTCCAGACCAATTCCTCTGAAATCCAGGCGGACGGCCAGATGCTGCTGGATACCTTTGTGCCCATCTACTTAAGCGTCCTTCTGCAGGACAAGTACCTGGACTATGTGGGAGAAATCATCATCGAAGGACATACGGACTCCAGCGGCACGTATCTTAAGAACCTGCAGCTGAGCCAGTCAAGGGCCCTGTCGGTGGCGGAATACTGCCTGAATATGCCGGGACTGACCATTCCCCAGAGGCAGCTGCTGCAGAAAATCCTCACCGCCAAGGGAAGGGCCAGCAACGATCTGGTTTACAATCCCGACGGCACGGAAAACATGGAAGCTTCCCGCAGGGTGGAATTCAAGTTCAACCTGAAGGATGCGGAGATGATTTCCGAGATGAATGCTATCCTGAACATGACAGAATAGGAAGGAGGCGAAGGCATATGAAACCCCTGTCCATCCTTCTCTCCGTGCTGCTCCTGCTGGTAACAGGCTTTACCGGGTACCTGTATGTGACCTGCTCCGTCACGGTCCTTGGCGCTGCGGCAACCTCCACGGAGGCGCAGGCCCAGTCGGAACAGTTTGAGGAAATCCTTGCCCAGTACCGGGCCGGGGCACCCATGGGGGTGGTGTTTGATACCCTTCCCGAGGGGGATGCAGAGGACCTTATGCCCCGCTACCGGTTCATCACCTATCATGTGCAACTGAGAAACACCTGCTTTATTCCTGCCACCACCGTGGAAGTGGAGATCGTGCCCCGGCAGGGGGATGTGCTGCAGTTGCCGGATCCCGTGCAGCGTGGCCTTCCCTCCTCCTCGGAGGGCATTCTGGATGCGGTTTTGCTCTCCTCCGTGGAGGGCCATACCATCCGGGAGCTCCGGGTTACCTGGTACCTGTGGGGTATTCCCTTTGAAAAGCGGATCCTCTCAAACTGACATATAAGAAAGACGGCAGACCCGGAAAAGGGCCTGCCGTCTTTCTTTTGATACTGTTTGAAGATAAGTGCTTACTCCACGGAGAAGGTGGTTTCACAGGCATATGCGCCGTCCAGATACAGGGTTACGGTGTAGACACCGGTGGCAATCCCGCCCTGTGTCTCATACATGTTGGCAAAGTAATCGCTGCCAAGGAAGTACCACCATACCTCGCCGTAGGAATTGTCGCCGTAGCGGGTGTATTCCACCTCGCCCATGTAGTACGTGTCCAGGAAACCGCTGGGGGCTTCCACGGCCACCATGGTGTCATAGTAGCGGGACACACGGAGGGTGGGGAATGTCATGCCGTAGCGGAAACCGTACTGGGTGCCGCCGTTTACCACAGCGTTTTCAATGGCACTGGCTTTCAGGCTGTTGATCTTCCTGGCCTGTTTGGGCTCGGCGCCTTCTTCCAGGGAGCTGGGATTGACATAGGGCTTGAAGGATTTGGTGGTCAGGGCACCGTCCACAAAGTCCGGGGCGGCGGGAAGAGCGTAGGTCTGGGAGAAAACTTCATTGTCCTTGTTGAGAATGTGGACGTCATAGTTCCTTCCTGGAACCATCCAGTTAAAGGTGAAGCTTTTGGATTCGGTATTGCCCGCAAGCCAGAGCTTCTGGGCTGACCCGTCTTCGGCAGCGTACTGGAAGAATACATAGTACGGGCCGCTGTTGCCGGAATCGGTCCAGCTGACGGTCAGATGTCCGTCGGTATAGTCTGCAGTTCTGTACAGCTGGATGCTTTCCTCTGCCATGGCGCAGGAGCACACCAGACATACAAGCAGGATGAGGACAGGGATGAAAACGGATGCGCGTTTCATGATCTCAACACCTTTATGCTTTTTTGTAATAGGAAAATGGAACTGAGCTTATTGTACAGGAAAAAAGGAAAAGGTTCAACAGCGGGTATCCAAATTGCAAAACCGCTGCTGAACCTGTGTATGTGTTCCGTAAAACCGGTGTTATGTGCTATTTCAGGAACATGGAAGCCATAAAGCCTTCCTGGCCGCCGTATTCCACCATGGTCCAGCCATCAGTGTCCGGGACCAGGACCACCACATCCTGACCGTGGGGAACCTGCATAAGAATGATGCTGCCTGTCATGGAAGGGGCGTTGCGGAGATTGACGTATGTCCCGTCGGGATGATCCACGGTGCGGGTGGGAAGATCCGGGGCATTGCGGAGGGTGAGAAACTCCGTCATGCAGTAGCCTGTGCTGCCTTCCCCGTCGGTGACCCGGCACCAGACAGTCCCCTGCTGCAGCAGCGTCAGTTCGGTGCCGTTGGAATACTGCCTCAGGGACGGGCTGTTTCTGGATGGCCGCTCCCTCAGGTTCAGCACCTGGGTGGCCTTGGGATTGGTGACAATGGCCACGGCGCCAGACAGGGAATCCTCCTGGTAGACCGGGTTTAAAATGCCGTCGTAGAGGAAGGAGGAGCGGACAAAACCCACTTCTCCCTGGGCGGATACCATCCACCAGTCCGTTCCCTGCTTCAGCAGTGTCAGAAAGGTGCCGTCCGCGCAGGTGCGGGTGGCGGGATAGGCATAACCGGGCCCCTGACGGAGATTGACGCCTGTTTTTCCCTGGGCGTGAACCGTGACGGCTTTTTCACCAAGGGGCCATGTGCGCTCCTGTACATACTCTTCCCTGAAATACCCCTCCTGGCCGTTAACCCGGACATGGTACCAGCCGTTCTGATGTTCCAGAATGACACATGGGGTGCCGGTAAAGCAGATTTGAAGCACCTCCGCCTGCAGGGAGGGGCTTTTTCTCAGATTCAGATATTCTTTTGCAGAGGGATTGACAACCTCACCCATGCCGCCATAGCGGACCTGGGCAGGGTCCAGCCGGTCCCTGCGGATGTATCCCAGGATTCCGTCCTGGCTTATGGCCAGATAGTATCCGGGAGCTTCCCCGGTGATTTCCACCCAGGCACCGCCGGAGAGCGTGGACAGCAGGGATCCGTTTTCCATGCTGATCAGTTCCGTGTTGTCACTGTTTGTCACGGCAAAGGACGGGGTCTGGACGGTTTCTGCAAAGGAGGGAAGGCACAGGCAGATCATGAAAACAGCCAGGATTATCCGCATGGCCCCACCTCCTTTTCTGATGCGTTCTCTTAGCAGACACACAGCCTGTTTTCAGGTGCCCGGGCATATTTCCTTTAAGGATTTCCGGGCTCCCGGAATAGCTAACGAATCACATCTGCGTTTGGTTCCCGATTATTTTTTTATGCAGTCAAGATAGGATTTGACGATCCGGATACACTCGTCCCATTCCATGCGGGAGGAATCGATGCACAGATCGTAATCGTCTGCACATTTCCAGTCCCTGCCCGTGTAGGTCCTGACATAATCCGCCCGGCGCCTGTCTGTCTCCCGTATGGTTTTCTCCGCGTCCTCCCGGCTCATGCCGTACAGGTTCATGACGGTGCGGATGCAGACCTTTTCCGGGGCGTGCACGTAGACATTGACCACGTTTTCATAATCCCGCAGGACATAGTTGGCGCAGCGGCCCACGATAACGCAGTTTTCCGTGTCCGCCAGCTTGCGGATGATCCTGGCCTGATAGCGGAACAGGTTTTCGCCGGAGAGAAAGTTTTCAGAGGACGGGGAGATGACCGTGCCATCCAGACAGTCCTTCTGTACCCGGAACAGAGAGAGCATGGAACGGCGGGCGGTTTCATCTGCCCGGGCAAAGAGCTCCTCATTGATGCCGCTCTCGTCGGATGCCATCCGGAGCAGCTCCCGGTCATAGTAGTTCCAGCCCAGATCCTTTGCCAGCATTTTACCCATGGTCCTGCCGCCGGATCCGTACCCCCGCATGATGGTGATGACCTGGTTCCCGTTCATGTAGCTTGCCTCCTTGTGTTCGGTTATGACAACAGTTGAGAAGTGTGTATTCATTATAGTCTCAGGCAGGGAAAAGATCAAATGACGAAGCAAAACAGGAAAAAACGGGAAAAACGAGGGCAGGCGAAAAAGCAGGAAATAAGGAAGGAAATGAAAAGAATTGGGAGAAGGAATAAAGACGGCCCATGCTGCGTTATGATGTATGGAACCTGAAGGATACCGAAACAGATACCTGGATGTTCATTGATATGGAGGTTTTAAGACCCATGAAACTCCGAAGCTTTTTCCTGCTGCTGTCTGTCCTCGTTCTGCTGACAGGCGCAGTGACTGCCGAACCTGCTCTGACCAACCGGTCTGTGACAGCTTTTATCGGTGAGAGCAATTACCTCTATCTCCAGGATGAAGACGGAAAGCTGCACCGCCTGCCCGTGCCCATGGCGGACCTGGTGGGCATGGATGCGGAGAACCTGTACTGCCTGACCCGGGAGCACCATCTGTATGCCGTGCGCCTGGATGCATCCGCTTCCTCCGTCAAGGCGTACAACGCCGGGGAAAACGACATTGAAGCTGCCCGGGGTCCGGTCCCCTATACCCTCAGCAGCGGAAACCTTTACCGGAATACGGCAGGTCTTCAGACAGCCGTTGCCGCCAATGTGCTGTGCGCCTGCACGGACATGGAGAAGATCTACTATGCCGTGAAGGACCCGGCCACCGGAAAGACGGGACTTCATGTGACCGGTGTGACAGCGGATATGCTTACGGATATCTCCTTGGAACTGGTGGAAATCCTGGAACCGGTTTCCATGCATGTTACCCGGGAAGCCCTTACCCTGACGGGGGCGGACCGGAAGGTACAGGTCATTGCCCTGAAAACCGGGGATACCGTCACAATGGACTTTTCTCCAAACGCCATCACCGACGCCCTGTGTGCCTCCGATACGGTTCTGGCCCTGCGCAGGGATGAACTGAACCGCTTTGTCTTTGTGGCATCCAGGCCCGTGTCTCTGCGCATGACGCCGGAACCCGGGCCCACTGCCCGGATCCTGGTGCAGACCCCTACCCCGTCACCTGTTCCCACTGCCACCCCAAGACCCACAGCCACGCCGCGGCCTACGGCTACGCCGGTCCGCTCCGGCAGGAATACACCTCCCCGGGATGATGAAGAAGAAGACCTGACCATCTACTACGGCCAGAGGGGCAGCCGGGTCAGGGGCATGCAGCAGCGCCTTCTGAGCCTGGGCTATCCCGTGGGCACGGTGGACGGCGCCTTTGGCGAGCAGACCCTGATTGCCCTGAACCTGTTCCAGGACGCCGCCGGGTTTACCAACCGGAAGTACTGTTCTGAAAAGTGCTATAACCGACTCATGGAAAGGAATGCCCCCGCCTTTAACCTCTACCGCCCCATCCGGCTCGGGGACAGGGGCATCTCGGTTTCCTTCCTTCAGAATATGCTGATCATCCTGGGCTATGGCCCGGATAAGGCAGACGGCATCTACGGCGCCAAAACCTCTGCTGCCGTGGCAACCTTCCAGGCAGCCATGCTCCTTCCCGTGGACGGGAATCTGGCGAGTACGGATACCCTGTTTACCCTCTATACCCTGATGAATCCGCTGGATAACCCCACGCCCACACCCATTGCTCCTGCCACCCCGAATCTGACGCCCGTTCCCACAATTCCCCCGCACCTGCTGCCGGTGATCACCCCGGTGCCTGTAACGCCGGTGCCGGGAACGCCCATACCTGTGACCCCGGTTCCTGTGACACCGGTGCCTGTAACGCCTGTACCCGTGACGGAAG
>CAMOVR010000061.1 GCA_946627565.1 uncultured Clostridia bacterium | reverse complement strand
TGACGGCGGTTCTCCTGTGGGGCCTTGCCATGCTGGTTCTGGCGGTGGCTGTGCGTTTTGTGAACGTTACGGCCAACCGCCTTTCTGTGCGTACAGCCAAGGAAGCCATTTTTGCCATACGCCGGGACCTGTTCCATGCCGCCATCAACTACTCCGGCAGCCAGATGGATGCGGTGGGACTGCCTTCCCTGATCTCCCGCATGACCTCGGACTCCTACAATGTACAGTCCTTCATCCAGTCCATGCAGACCATAGGGATCCGGGCACCCATCATGCTCATTGGCGGGATCACCATCACCCTGACCATGGACACGGGTCTGGCCTCCATCCTCTGCATCATGGCACCCATCATGATCGTGCTGGTGGTCATGATCTCCATGCGGGGCATTCCGCTGTATGACAGGGTGCAGCGGGGCATGGACGACATTGTGCGCATCATGCGTGAAAACATTACGGGCATCCGGGTGGTGAAGGCCCTTTCCAGGGAAAAGCACGAGACAGAGCGCTTTGGGGAGGCAAACAGCGAGACGGCCCGGAGAGACATTAAGGCCGGCATGATCATGGCCATGCCGGGCCCCCTGGTGACCCTGTTTCTGAATGTGGGCCTGACTCTGGTGGTGCTCATCGGGGCACGGCGGGTCAACGACGGCCTGACGGAGCCCGGTGTGATCCTGGCGTTTCTTACCTACTTTAACATGATCCTCATGGGCGTTATGGGCTTAAACCGCATTTTCATGATGCTCTCCAGGGCAAACGCCTCTGCCAGGCGCATAGCCGGGGTGGTGGAGACGGAGGAAGTGCTCACACCGGTCAGGGACGAAGATGCCGCCCATACGGACCGGAAAGGGTTCATCATCTTTGATCATGTGACCTTCAGCTATGACAGCGCAGCGGAGGAAGCAAAGGACAGCCATCTGAGCTTTGCCGGGGACAGCCGGCAGAAATGCCTGGAGGACATCGACTTTACCATTCCAAGAGGCGGTTCCCTGGGGATCATCGGGGCAACCGGCGCCGGCAAGACCAGCATCATCAATCTGCTGATGCGCTTTTATGACCCCCAGGAAGGCCATGTGTTTGTGGACGGCAGGGACGTGCGTACCTATGACGCGGATGAACTGCACCGGCGTTTTGGCGTGGTCTTCCAGAATGACGTGATCTTTGCCGACACCATCCGGGAAAACGTGACCTTTGGCCGGGATGTGCCGGAAGACAGGCTGCAGCAGGCGGCAGAACACGCCATGGCCAGGGAGTTCGTGGAAGCATACGATGACGCCTATGATCACCAGGCTGTCATACACGGAGCCAACTTCTCCGGCGGCCAGAAACAGCGCCTCCTGATTGCCCGGGCCCTGGCGGCCCACCCGGAAATCCTGATTCTGGATGACTCCTCCTCGGCTCTTGACTACAGAACGGATGCAGAGCTCCGCAGGGCCATCCGGGAGCATCATGGGGAGGCCACCACCATTGTGATTGCCCAGAGGGTATCCTCCATCATGAGTCTTGACCAGGTGATTGTGCTGGATGAAGGAAAGATCATAGGGAAGGGCACCCATGAGGAGCTGCTCCGGACATGCAGGGTATACCGGGAAATCTACGAGACACAGATGGGGGAGGTGGGCTGAGATGGCAAGGCGCGATTCCATTATGCACAAGCCCAAGGATTCCCGGGGCACATTCCGGAGAATGCTGGTCTTCCTTGGCCCCTTCCGCTGGCTTATCGCACTGGTGGCGGTGCTGTGCGTTCTGTCCAATCTGCTCTCCCTCTGGGGACCCAACCTGGCGGGCAGCGCCATCAATGAGGCCGCGGCAGGGAAGGGCAGGGTCAATTTTGATGCTGTCCTGTATTATGCAAAGCGCATGCTTCTGTGTTACCTGGGATCCTCCCTGCTGACCTTTGGCATCCATACCATTATGATGAATGTGTCAAGGCGCGCTGCAAAGCATATGCGCCAGAGCGTCTTTGACAAGCTCATGCGCCTGCCGGTGGGATATTTTGACCGCAACCAGGCGGGTGACATCATCAGCCGGGTCAGCTATGACATTGACGTGATTTCCACCTGCATGGCCACGGATGTGGTGGCCATATTAACCAGCCTGGTGACGGTGGTGGGCTCCGTGGCCATGATGGTTTCCATCTCCCTTCCCCTGTCCGCCGTGGTGTTCTTCAGTGTGCCGGCGTCCATCTGGTATACCGCCTGGATGCGGAAAAGGACCCAGCCCCGTTTTGTGAAGCGTTCCAAAAACTACGGCATTATGAACGGCTTTGTGGAAGAGATGCTGTCGGGGCAGAAGACCATCCAGGCCTATGCCTATGAGAAAAGGGTGGAGGACAAGTTCCGGCAGATCAACCAGAATGCCGCCGACGCCTATTACGATGCGGACTACTACGGGGTCACCATCGGCCCCACCATGGGCTGCATCAACAACATAACCCTTTCCCTGATTGCCCTGCTGGGTTCCATTCTGTATATGGGCGGGAACATCTCCCTGGGGTCCATTTCCTCCTTTGTCCTCTATTCCAGGAAGTTCTCCGGGCCCATCAATGAGATTGCCAACATCATCAACGAGCTCTTTTCCGCCCTGGCCGCTGCTGAGCGGGTGTTCGCCCTGCTGGATGAACAGGAGGAGACGCCGGACCGGGAGGGAGCTGCGGAACTGAGCCAGGTTCAGGGAAATGTGGAACTTGAGCATGTGGTGTTCGGGTACGATCCGGGCCGGGTCATCATCCATGATCTGACCATTCATGCGCCTCCGGGCCGCCTGGTGGCCATTGTGGGTCCCACGGGGGCGGGGAAGACCACCATCATCAATCTGCTGATGCGCTTTTATGACGTCACCGGCGGGGAAATCCGGGTGGACGGGCAGGAAGTCCGGGACGTGACCCGCCACAGCCTGAGAAGGGCCTATGCCATGGTCCTGCAGGATACCTGGGTGTTCAGGGGTACCATCTTTGAAAACATCGCCTACGGCAGGGATGACGCCACCATGGATGAGGTGGTGGCCGCGGCGAAGGCTGCCAGGATCCATCCTTTCATCATGCGGCTGCCGCAGGGGTATCAGACGGTGATCAGCGAGGACGGCGGCAATATTTCCAAGGGACAGAAACAGCTGCTCACCATCGCCAGGGCCATGCTGTATGATGCCAATATGCTGATTCTGGACGAAGCCACATCCAACGTGGATACCTCCACGGAAAGGGAAGTCCAGGAAGCCATGCGGCGCCTGATGCGGGGCAAGACCTGCTTTGTCATTGCCCACCGCCTCTCCACCATCCAGAATGCGGACCTGATCCTGGTGCTGGATCACGGGGACGTGGTGGAGCAGGGGACCCACACATCCCTTATGGCAAAGAAAGGGTTCTATTACGGACTGTATCAGTCTCAGTTTGCCTGACAGAGTGATCTTTAAGAAAGAGGGGGACGCACAGCGCGTCCCCCTCTGTTTATTCCCTCTCCTGGGAAAGTTCCAGTGTGCTGCGAAACTCCAGCCGGTGTCCGTTCACATCCGTGCCCCTGAGTATAAAGTCCGCATGATCGCACCATGTATGATTGGTTCCAAAGAGCAGATGCAGGGGTGAATCCCCCTTCTTCAGCAGATCGTCATCCATCCAGGGCCGTATCTCTTCATAAGGCACCTGCAGTTTGGAGTCGATACGGGCTCCCACACAGTAGTTTACGACCACCAGTTCAGGCCTGAAAGGGACATCGCTTTCATTGATGACTTCGAAGTAGTACTCCCAGCCGTACCCGTCGCCTTCAAAAATGTCTGTATTCTGCATCATGTACGCAGGCGATTCCAGCGGATGAACATCAATGACAGCTTCGGGCCTCTCGCGGGGCATCAGGAAAACGAACAGAGCTGCACCCAGAAGCATGGCTGCCGCACAGACATACCAGAGCAGGCGGCTTTTTTTCTTTGGCATCCGTGTGTTTTCTGCCGGATCAGCCGTCTCCTCCATCGGCGTATCAGCCGGGGGAGAGGGAAGATCCTCTTCCGGAGGGACCGTCTCATCGGGCGCCTCTTCAGATGAGGCAGACGGTAAATCTTTTTCTGCAGGGACCGTATCATCCGTCCAGTTTTCCTCTGTCTCATGCTGAAGCATATTTTTGTCATGGAAAAAATCATAATGCAGAACCTGCCCCAGCTGACGGATGATTGCCAGGTCAGGCTCTCTGCGGCCATGCTCCCAGGAGGAGATGGTGTTCCTGGCCACATGGATCACATTTCCCAGCTCTTCCTGTGTCATTCGGGATGCTTTTCTTGCTTCAGCCAAATCTTCGGCAAAAGATGACATGATGCGGTTTTCCTCCGATGGACATGATTGGCGGCGCGTTCAGCCGGCTCTTACACCTCTCAGGTGACAGTTCGCCGGTTCTGGGGGTGCTCAGGCCGCGCCGGGCAGCTCGTGAATATCATAGGTGTCATAGTAGATTTCAAACGCTGTATCCACATCTCCGGAAAGCTCGATCAGCGCGCCTGCCTGGAACATGGATGACAGCTCCCCGGAAGGTGCCGGCCAGGCAGCGTTGGATACGACTTTCATACGCTCCGCACCCGGCTCATCCGCCGTCAGGACAGCCTCCGCCTCAAAGAGCAGCGTGCCCGTGGCGATATGATAATCGCTGGAGATGATCGCCAGCTCCTTTACCTGGGGGCAGTTCTCTTTCAATAGCTCAAAGGTATACATGGCGTTCTGCGCGGTGGTCAGGGAACGGTTTTCCACCAGCACGCGCTCCGGCGCAATCCCGTTGTCCAGGAGCCACTGTGCCATTTTTCCTGCCTCCGTGGCATCCGGATTGTATGCTGCCGTGCCGCCTCCGGTGCAGACGATGTATGCCTGTGGATACTTTTCAGCGCAGGCCTTTGCCACCTTCAGGCGCTGAATCAGCTCCTCCTTCATGCTGCCGTCCGTATTCAGCTGGAAGCCAAGCACCACAAGGCAGAGCTCGTCTGTCTGGGGAAGTCCGTCGGGCAGTATGCCCTCGTTGATTGGCAGATCCGGTGCCTGCACTTCCCGCCACAGGTTCAGGATGGCTGTCCATTTTTCACCAAGCTCCGCATCCACCCCGCGCAGTTCCTTAAGAAGGCTGTTCACAGCCTCATCGGCCTCCCCGCCCCAGGCACCGTAGTAGACCACCAGCTCCTCGATCAGGTCCTGGGCGGTCTTTTTCGTTTCAGCTGCGGCCTGTCCGCTCAGCTTTTCCCTCAGCATGGACAGGTCTTCCGGGGCCACGCCATGCTTCAGCAGCCAGCTTTCCGCTGCATCTGAAATGGCCACGCCTTCCAGGGAAGCGCCCTTTTCAAGCCCCGCAATATGGCGCATCATTTCACGGAGATTCTTCTCCAGGATCGTCTGATACTGCAGTGTGCCCGGCTCCGTGCCGTAATAGTTGGCAAAGCTGCGCATGTAATCCGCCTCAATATCCTCCATCCCGGCGCCCATGATGGCTTCCAGAATCATGCAGGCAAAACCGGTGCGGTCCTTGCCCTCATTGCAGTGCACCAGGAAGGGCGGCTCTTCATGTGCAAGGAAGGTGATCCCCGAAGCAAACTTTTTTGCAAAGTCTTCCGAGGCAAAGTCTGCACCCATGCTAAGGGAAATCACATGACCCGCTTCATACAGGTCCCTGTAGTAATCAGAGGCAAAGCCTTCCTCTGCAAAGAAGGCAGCCACTTCCTCCTCTGAATTGGCAAGATTCACTGCAGCCCGGATGCCCACTTTTTCCGCCAGGGCATTTGCACAGGCGGCACGGCCCCGGGAATTGTTCAGGGGGGAGGCGGAGCGGTACAGTATGCCTTCGGGTATCCCGCCAACGGTGACGGGACGGAAATTGGCAAACACTTCATCCGTAGGGTAATCCCCGCGGCTATTACTGTAGACCAGATTGTTGATTTCCTGAATTGCCAGTGCCCCTGCCTTTTCCTTCAGGGTCAGGGTTACCGGATCGCCCACGCCGATTCCGGCATATTCGGCGAACCTTCCGTAATTGATGCACACCGCAATGTGGGTATCCCCGGGATATGCCCGGACCATGGGCTCGTCCCGGTCCACGTAGTAGCCGTTGAAAAAGGGCAGGTCACCGGAAAAGCTTCCCGCCGTCACGGTGATGATATCCCCCAGCTCGAAACCGGCTTCAAGGAACGCATCTATGGTGATGTCCAGGCTTGCGTGCCCGTATTTCTCAATCTCCGTCACCTTTCCCGTGACGGTGACATTCTCCGCCGCAGCAAGGGATGCAGCGGCCAGAAAAAGACAGAGTATGAGCGCAAAAAATCTCTTCATGGAATCAAGGCTCCTTCCGTTTTCCCATACCGGGGGCAAAACTTCTCTGGTCAGGCTGTTCAGGCCTTTTTTTGCCGTTCTTTTCAAAATCGTGACCAAATATGAACGAAATCATATGAAAGCAGAGCCGTTCTGTCAACACTCTGCCGCGCACCGGGTCAGATCTGCCTAATAATTGCCGGTATTCACGTATTTCAGGTTCTCCCGGGCAATCTCCGCCAGCATATAGACAACGGATACATCCGTGGCCCCGCGGTCCCGCATATGAAAACGGGGAAAGAAACGGGAAACATGAAGAGGAATGTCCTTTCCAGGCAAAAGGCCGTCCAGGCCGGCAATCCAGCCGGAGAGGGCACGCATCTCTTCCGGGGAATCATTTTCCCCGGGCACGATGAGCGTGGTCAGCTCCACGTGAAAGTGACGGACAGCTTCCCGGATGAAGTCCTTTACCATGGAAAGACTGCCTCCCAGCACCTCCCGGTAGTAACGGTCCGTGAAGCCTTTCAGGTCAATGTTGGCGGCATCGATATACGGCATGACCGCATCCAGCACCTTCAGGGAAGCGGTTCCGTTGGAGACCAGGATGTTCTTCATGCCTGCCTTATGGCACAGTTCCGCCGTGTCCCGGACATATTCCCAGCCCACCAGGGGCTCGTTATAGGTAAAGGCAATCCCGATGTTTCCCCGGCTGCGGGTATCTTCAGCGATCTTCACCAGCTGCTCCGGGGAGAGGACAGAGCATGACCGTGCCAACTCCTCTGTGCTGTGGGGCTGGGCGATCTCATGGTTCTGGCAGAAGGGGCAGCGCAGGTTGCAGCCGTAGGATCCCACGGAGAGGACCATGGAGCCGGGATAAAAATGCCGGAGTGGCTTTTTCTCCACGGGGTCCAGGGCAAGGCTGGTGACCCTGCCGTAGCTGGCAGGCCGGATCATCCCGTTTTCACAGGTCCTGGCACCGCATAGACCGGTACCGTGCTCCGGAATGAAACAGTGCCGGAAACATACATCACAGTTCATCTTCAGTTCCTTTCCTGATTTCCTGCAGGGCAGGGGAGAAGGTGCTTATGTGTGGCGGACCACTTCAAAGCGCTCCAGCTCCACAGGCTCATCTGCCCCGATCCCTGCCTTTTTTCTGGCAATCCCGATCTGCTCCTCGATGCTGTCCACGCCATCCAGGTCAGGCAGCAGAAGGCCCCTGCGGCTGCCGGAGGAGACAATGACACCGAAGCGTTTTACATCCAGCATCTCCCTGCGCTTTTCAAAGGGGATAGCTTCTGCTTTCCCCAGCACGTCCACATGGATTTCCAGGTGATCCAGTTCCTCCGGCCTGATGGGGGAAAAGCGGGGGTCATGGAAGGCCGCACTGACGGCATTGCGCATGATCTCCCGGGCCACGCATGAGGCGGTGGGGGAGATGGTGCCGATACAGCCCCGGAGCCTTCCGTCCTTATGGATGGAGACAAAGACCCCGGCCCTTGTGTGCAGCATCTCCTGAGGGAGCCCCTCCGGCATTTCCGCATCCCTGTGTCTCAGAAGACGGCTTTCCAGGGTGTGCCAGGCAAGGCGCACGTACGGGTCAGCCTTCTCCCGTGCCGCCTGTGTCCTGATGAGCTGTTTCTTTTCATGGTCCTTTAAAAAGCAGCGGCTGTCATCCTCCTGTCCGGGCTCAAACAGACAGACCCCGTAGCCCACCCCGGTGACATCCTCATGGGACAGGGGCGTTGCCTTTACGGCACGGCCGTTAAGGGCGCCTGCCATGATGACGAAGGACCGGTGGCCGCACTCGGCAGCTTTGTCAAGGAAGGTTTCGTCATAATCCAGAAGCTCCCCGAAGGCGGCCCTGCCGGCCGTATCCATGATCTTCCGGTCATATTCTGGTCCCTCCGGGGCAAAACCGTACGGGCCGTAGGTCTGAAGCTTATGGGACAGGTCGCCGCTGGCGATAAACACCGCCCGGCGGCCCAGGGTGTCAACGGCGGTGCGGATGATCTCCCCGAAAGTATAGTGCTCAGAAAGGGACAGGCCGGACAGTCCCGTGCGCACCAGGGAAAAATCTTTCAGGTACCGGCGCAGGAAATAAAGGGGCACCATGGTGCCGTGGTCAAGCCGTGCATCCCTCTCCCCCTGGGTGCCGGCTGGAAAGCCCTTCTTTTCAGCAAGGCGGGAAATCAGGCCCGTCAGCTCCGTGTCATAGCGCTCCGTAAACTGTACCTGCGGCGCCCCGAAGCGGCTGAAGGACCCGGAGGCCTGCTTTCCCGGGGAGATATGGAAATAGTCCGCGTACATGACGGCATGGGGGCTTGAGATGATCACCGTGTCCGGGGCAAGGTCTGCGATGTGCTTCATCGCCTGCTCATAGGCTGCCCGGGTTTTTTCAATCTGTTTTTCACTGCCGCCTCCCACCTCGGGAATGATCATGGGCGGATGCGGCACCATGCATGCAAACAAAATGGCCATATGTGACCTCTCTTTCTGAAACTGTATGGAATCTGCAGCCTGTATGGCATGCGGAGGGAAACAGGGGATATGACAGAATGCTGCATCAAGCTTACACCGGCGGAGGCCGTTCGTAAAGAGCAATCCTCTGCAAAAGCATATAGGCCGGCAGGAAAAAACACATGTCTGAAGAAATCACAACATCACACTGAATCTTGCAGTGAAGACAGGACCGGAGACGGGTCCGGTCATCATGAAAAGCGAGGGATAAAGATGGCAAAAATCATAGGAACTTCCATCCCGAATCTGCCCTGGCAGGACAAGCCGGCAGGATGCAGGGAAGCAATCTGGCGCTACAGCAACAATCCGGTGATCGGCCGGGACGGCAACCGCATCTCCAACAGCGTTTTCAACAGCGCGGTGGTACCCTTCAAAGACGGCTTTGCCGGCGTTTTCCGCTGTGACAGCCGTTCCATTTCCATGGACCTGTTCGCAGGCTTTTCCAGGGACGGCCTGCACTGGAACATTGAGGATGAACCCATTGAGATGGTGGGGGCGGACCCGGAGATTCTCAGAAAGCAGTACCGCTATGACGCCCGCATCATTCCTCTTGAGGACAAATACTATGTGGTATGGTGCAACGGCTATCACGGCCCCACCATCGGCGTGGCATGGACGGAGGATTTCCATACCTTCCATCAGCTGGAGAACGCCTTCCTGCCCTTTAACCGCAACGGCGTCCTCTTCCCCAGGAAGATCGGCGGCATGTACATGATGCTCTCCCGCCCCTCCGACACGGGACATACGCCCTTTGGCGACATCTACCTCAGCCAGTCAAAGGATCTGGAATTCTGGGGCAGGCACAGGTATGTGTTCGGCACCATCGGCGGCAACGACAGCGCATGGCAGTCCACCAAGGTGGGCGCCGGCCCGGCGCCCATTGAAACGGACGAGGGCTGGCTGCTGCTGTATCACGGCGTGCTCACCACCTGCAACGGCTTTGTGTACCGCATGGGCTCGGCTCTGCTGGACCTGGACGAGCCCTGGAAGGTGAAGTACCGCTCCATGGATTTCCTCATGGCACCCTGGGAGATCTACGAGTGCGTGGGCGACGTGCCCAACGTGGTCTTCCCCTGCGCGGCCATGGCGGACGCGGACACGGGACGCATCGCTGTGTACTACGGCTGTGCCGACACGGTGACGGGCCTTGCCTTCACCACGGTGGACGAACTGGTGAACTTTACCAAGGAACACAGCAGGAAGGCATAAGCTGAAGAACCTATACAACACCAAAAAATAAGGAAAGCAGGAAAGAAAGCCATGTTTTTTCTGGATAAGCGCGCTCAGGTTATCTGCAACGAGCTCAGGAAGGAAGCAGTCAGGCAGAGGGAGAGGATCACCGCCTGGGAATACAAGGAAGGCAATTTTGTCACCCCTGCCCAGGCAGATGCGGATCCGGCACCCTTTCAGCCCTTTGACGGCGCTGCCATGCACTGGTACGGCCCGGACAGGCACTACTGGTTCCGCACCCGCCTGAGCGTTCCGGATACGTTTGCCGGCAAACGGGTCTTTGTGCACGTAGCCACCCAGATTCAGGAGTGGGACGACGGCAAGAACCCCCAGTTCCTGCTTTTCCTGGACGGCCAGGTTGTGCAGGGCATCGATATGAACCACAAGGATGTCATGCTGCTTGAAGCCCCGCAGGCGGGGGAAGAGCACGTGGTGGAACTGCAGAGCTATACAGGCACCCTGCACTCGGAATTCAATCTCATCATGGAAATGCGGGAGGTGGACCCTGAGATCGAGGGTCTTTACTGGGATCTTCAGGTTCCCCTCCAGGCATTTCCCAGGCTGGAGGAGGAAAGCAGGACCCGCATGGACCTGACCCGTGTGATCAACGACACGGTGAACCTGCTGGATTTCCGTCAGCCCTATTCGGAAGAATACTATGCGGGCATCCGGGCAGCCCGGGCATATATCCGCAAACATCTCTATGAGGAGCTGGCAGGCAGGAACGAGGTGATCGCCACCTGCATCGGGCACACCCATATTGACGTGGCATGGTGGTGGACCGTGGCCCAGACCCGGGAAAAGGCCTGCAGGTCCTTTGCCACCGTGCTTAAGCTCATGGAGGAGTATCCGGATTACCGTTTCATGTCCAGCCAGCCCCAGCTGTATGCCTTCGTAAAGGAGCGGCACCCCGAGGTATTTGAAAAGATCCGTGAGCGGGTCAGAGAGGGACGCTGGGAGCCCGAGGGCGGCATGTGGGTGGAAGCGGACACCAACCTCACCAGCGGTGAGAGCCTGATCCGCCAGTTCATGCACGGCAAGCGTTTCTTCAGGGAAAACTTCGGCGTGGACAACAAAATCCTCTGGCTGCCGGATGTGTTCGGCTACTCCGGCGCCCTGCCCCAGATCATGAAGATCTGCGGCATTGAGTATTTCATGACCACCAAACTGTCCTGGAACCAGTTTGACAAAATGCCCTATGACACCTTCCTGTGGCGGGGCATTGACGGCTCGGAGGTGCTGACCCACCTTATCACCACCCTGGATCCGGGCCAGAAGGTTTCCAATTTCTTCACCACCTATAACGGAAAACTGCATCCTGACGCCCTTATCGGAGCCTGGCAGCGCTACCAGCAGAAGGAGATCAACAATGATGTGCTGGTTTCCTTCGGCTACGGTGACGGCGGCGGCGGTCCCACAAGGGAGATGCTGGAAACCGGCGAAAGAATGGCGGCAGGCATTGAAGGCATGCCCAAAGTGCGCCAGGCCTTTGCCAGAACCTTCTTTGATGAGCTGAAGGAGCGGGTGAAGGATTCAAACCGCCTGCCCAGATGGGAAGGCGAACTGTACTTTGAATACCACCGGGGCACCCTGACTTCCATGGCCCAGAACAAGCGGGGCAACAGGAAGGCGGAGCTGGCCCTGATGGACCTGGAGACCGTATCCGCCATGCTGGGGGACATGAATGCCTATCCGGACAAGGAGCTGGACAGGCTCTGGAAAGTGGTTCTCTTAAACCAGTTCCACGATATCCTGCCCGGATCCGCCATCCGGGAAGTGTACGATGTCACGAAAGAGGAATACGAAGAGCTGCAGGAGACCGCAGGCCGGCTGATCCAGGAAAAGCTGGATGCCATGCTGGAGGACAGGGACGAAAAGAAGGTTACCCTGTTTAACACCAAGGGCTTTGCCAGCAATGAAGTGGTGAACCTGGGCAGCACGGACGCTGCCATTCTGGTCACCGACAGGCCCAGGGTGATCCAGCAGACGGAAGAGGGCGCCCTGGCATATGTGGAAGCCCTGCCGGCCAAGGGCTGCCTGACCGGTGAACTCAGGGATGCCGGGAGCGGAGACGTAGAGGAAGAAAACCCGCTGCGCATCACGGAAAAGGGCATCGAAACACCCTTCTATACCGTGGAATTTGACGATAAGGGCTTTATCTCCCGTCTGTATGACCGGGAGGCGGACAGGGAAGTCCTCAGGGACGGGGAGAGAGGCAACCTGCTGCGCATGTATGAGGACAAGCCCATCTATTTTGACGACTGGGATATTGACATCTACTACACGGAAAAGGGCTGGGACGTGGACCAGCTTGTATCCTGCGAGTGGACGGAGCAGGGCCCGGTGCGGGCGACCCTCCGGCAGGTGCGGAAGATTGCCGGCTGCACCGTCACCCAGCTGATCCGCTTCTATGCGGACATCCGGCGCATTGACTTTGAAACGCAGCTGGACTGGCAGGTGCATCAGCACCTCCTCAAGGTCTATTTCCCCACCACCATCCATACGGATGAGGCCACCTTTGACATCCAGTTCGGCAACGTGAAGCGCAAGACTCATCAGAACACCAGCTGGGACGTGGCCCGCTTTGAAAGCTGCGGACAGAAATGGGCGGATGTCTCGGAAGCCTATTACGGCGTAAGCCTCCTCAACGACTGCAAGTACGGACACTCCGTCAGGGACGGGGTCATTGGGCTGACCCTGGTCAAGAGCGGCATTGAGCCCAACCCCATGTGCGACCAGGGCCTGCATACCTTCACATATGCCATTTACCCCCACAGCGGGGACTGGCGGCAGGGCGGCACGGTGTGCGAGGCTTACTGCCTCAATCAGCCTGCCCTGGTGCGCCGGGGCGGCATTGCCGGGGATTTCTGCAGCCTGGCGGATACCGACCAGTGGAACGTCATGCTGGAGACCGTCAAGCGGGCTGAGGACGGCGACGGCTGGATTGCCAGGGTATATGAGACGGACAACGCCAGGACCAAGGCTGCCCTTTTCTGGGGCCGTCCGGTGAAGAGCGTGGAAATCTGCAATGCCCTGGAGGAAAAGATCTGCGATGTTAAGGAGGATGACCTGGACAATCTGGCTTCCTCCGAAGGGTATGATCCCGACAGGGCCTGCGGCATCCACTTTACCATTCATCCCTATGAGATTATGACCTTCCGGATCCGGGAAGATGAAGGGGGAGAAACACAGGCATGATGGAATACCTTCCCATGCCCCATGAGATCCATACGGACGAGGGCTGCTTTCATCTGACATGGCGCACGCCCATCGTCCTTGTGAACACGGAGCCCTCCGCGCTGCTGTATGCAAAGATGCTCCGGGAAACCATCCGGGAATACACCGGACTTGATCTGAAAATCCTCCGGGGGGAAATGCAGGACAGCGCCATCTGCCTTAAGGTGGACGAAAGTCTCGGAGAAGAAAAGGATAAAGTGGTCATCTCGCCCCGGGGAGCCGTGCTTGAGGGCGGCAGTGATGAAGCCCTGCTGCATGCGGTCACCACCCTGATGCAGACCGTCCAGACCCGGGGAGCCATGCTTCCCTGCCTTACAATCCTGGACTGGCCGGACCTGCCCAGAAGAGGCTACTACCAGGACGTGTCCAGGGGCAGGATCCCCACCCTGGAAAGCCTGAAAAAGACGGCGGACCTTCTGTGCCGCTACAAAATCAACGAATGGCAGCTTTACATTGAACATACCTTCCTGTTTAAGGGCCTGAGCGAAGCCTGGCGGGACGATGAACCCCTGGAGGCGGAGGACATCCTGGAACTGGATGCCTACTGCAGGGCCCGGCACATCGAACTGGTGCCGTCCCTGGCTTCCTTCGGTCACATGTACCAGATCCTGTCCACCAAATCCTTTGAAGCTATGTGCGAACTGGAGGGGGCGGAGAAAATCCCCTTCACCTATACCTATTCCGGGATGCACCACACCCTGAATGTGTCAAATCCCGATTCCCTGCCCTTTATCCTGGGCCTTATTGACGAGTACAGCAGCCTGTTCACCAGCCGGCGCTTCAACATCTGCTGTGATGAAACCTTTGACCTGGGCAGGGGGAGGAGCGCAAAGGCGGCTGAAAAAGACAAAAGGGGCTCCATGGGCCTGTATGTGAAGCACCTGAAGGAACTGTGCACCCACCTGCTTCAAAAGGGGATCACCCCCATGTTCTGGGGCGATATCCTGAGCCGGGCACCTGAAACCTATAAGGATATTCCCGAGGGGGTCATCTGCCTGAGCTGGGGATACCTGCCCAACCAGAGGGAAGACGAGATCCGGGATCTGGCCGCCATGGGGGCCGTGCAGTATGTCTGCCCCGGGGTGTGCACCTGGAACATGTTCTTCCCCCTGCTGGAAAACAGCTTTTCCAATATCCGGGCCATGTGCAGCCACGCCCACAAATACGGCGCGGTGGGCATGCTCAATACGGACTGGGGAGACTGGGGCCACATCTGCCATCCGGCCTTCTCCGTCCCCGGCATCCTCTATGGGGCGGCCTTCTCCTGGAACGCTGAAGTCCATCCCTTTGAGGAGATAAACGACACGGTCTCCCTTCTGGCCTACGGGGACAGGAGCGGGGACTTCATGCGGGCGTTCCGGGGCCTGACATGCCACGAAAACTTCCACTGGAACCGGGCGGTGCGGTGGATCGAGGCGGGAAATGAAAAGGAACGCCGGGCGGTCCTGGAGGAAGCACTGGAAGACCTGAAGAGGGTAAAGGATGAGAACCGGGCCATGCTTCAGGCGGAGGAAGACCTGGACAAAAGCGCTGCAGCCCTCAGGGATCCATCTGTCATCCAGGCCATGCATGTCTCTGCCGAGGGCGTTCGGATCTTTAACCGGATCGGCTGTCTTCTGGCTGCCCGGGAAGGACTCATGGAAGATGACGGGAACGCCTGGGCCCTTGCGGAAGAGCTGGAAACCTGGTACCACGAATTTGTAAGGATCTGGCACAGCGTGTCAAGACACGGGACCCTGGAGCGGACGAGCCGGATTATGGACGCCTATGCAGATGTACTGCGGGGCCGTGAAACCCTGAGGGAGGGACAGAAGTGAACATCACCGGCACATTCTTTGAATTCCGCCACCACAGCGGGGTGGAGGGAACCTGGTACAACCCGGCCCTGCGCTCCTTTACGGATGCGCAGTGGGAAGAGATGATCCGGGATATCCATGCCCTGGGCATGGACACCCTGGTACTCATGTGCTCCTCCCTGGTGTATCCGGATTCCTGTGAAAGCTATCCCCCGGTGACGGTCTTTCCCAAAGCGGATATGGCCTGCAGCCAGCCCATGGACGTGCTCATGGAAACTGCGGAAAAGCTTCAGATGCACGTGTATCTCTCCGCCGGCTTTTACGGCGTGTGGCTGTATCCGCTGGAGAATATGAAGAGCATGGAAGTGCAGGAGCGGGCCTTCCGCGCCTGCGAACAGATGCTGGAAAAATACGGCTCCTTCCGGTGCTTCGAGGGCTGGTACATGCCGGATGAAACGGAAGCAGGACCGTATTTCAATCCTGTGTTCCTGGACTATGTGTCCCGCTACAGCGCCTTCTTCCGCGCCCTTACACCGGATAAGAAGATCCTTATTGCCCCCTACGGCACCAATAAGATTGTGCCGGACGATACCTTTGTCAGGCAGCTTGAAGGTCTGGACGTGGACTATGTGGCCTATCAGGATGAGGTGGGCGTGGAAAAATCCCTGCCGGATGAGACCGGAGCATACTATGCAGGTCTCCGGAAGGCGCATGACCGGGCCGGCCGCAGCCATCTGTGGGCAGATATGGAGATTTTCCGCTTTGAAGGGGATGTCTACCACAGCCCCCTTCTGGCTGCACCCATGGAAAGGGTGGAAAAGCAGATCGAATCTCTGTCGCCCCATGTGGAAAAGATTCTGGTGTACGCCTATCCGGGCATGATGTCCAGGCCGGGATCCTCCGCAGGATACGGCCGGAAGGAGAGCGAAGTGCTCTACGATGATTACAGGAAATGGCTGAGCAGGTAAGAACCGGCTTCAGGCGGAGGTGGCAGGGAGCTTTGCAGAGGAAATACATTCGAAACTTCTGAAAGAAATGTCGTATTGCTGACTTTTTTCGCAGCATACAGCAGGAAAACGGCCATACCGGAGAAAAAACGCTCCGGCATGGCCGTTTTGTTATGGTGAAGCACATGGGAGGGAATGTACGCATGTAAGGCTTACGGAAGACACAGCATGCAGCCAAACAGCGCGGCTCTGCTTTCCGGCACGGCATGAAGGGGACAGAACGAAAAAATGTATACCATGGAAACAAAAATGCCCCGCGGTGAGGAGAAACAGTATGGAAAGTTGAACAAACAGGGCAGACAAAAGAGAAAATGACCACAAAAACGGGCGGCCGGGTTCAGGCAACGCAGGGAAGCAGGCGTGTCTGCATGAGTCAGGCTTTTTTACAGATGCAGAAAAATAGGACAATGGTGTTGACGCAAAAACAGATTCTGCATATAATCAGGTATAAATTGTCATATGTGTGATGTTTCCATACCAAAATCGGCAGTTCTGGAAGACCTGTTTTTATGACGTTTTGACAATGGAACAAAAATATGACGGACATAAAGGGGGTTCGCTTCATGACAAAATCGCCCGCTACGAATAAGCATGTGCAGAAGAAAAAGAAGGGCAGCACAGGTGCATCCTTTGACAATCTGGAACTGTTTCTGCTGCATCTGCCCACCACCATCTGGTACCTGATTTTCTGCTATGCACCCATGTTCGGTGTGGTGATTGCCTTTAAAAACTACAAGCCCAAGCCTGGCAAGAGTTTTCTGTGGGCACTCATCAACAACAGCAAATGGGCGGGGTTTGACAATTTTAAATTCCTTTTCAAATCCTCCTATTTTGAGACCATGATCAAGACCACGGTGCTCTACAACATCGTGTTCATCATCCTGGGCATTGTCATACCGGTGACGCTGGCTGTGCTGTTCAACGAACTGTACTCCAAGAAACTGGCCAAGACCTGCCAGACCATGATGTTCCTGCCCCACTTCCTCAGCTGGGTTGTTATCTCCTACTTTGTATATGCCTTCCTGGCCACGGACCAGGGCCTGGTGAACAACACCATCAGGAGCATGACAGGGGCAACGGAGAACCACAACTGGTACCGGGACGTAAACTTCTGGATGTACTTCCTGGTCTTCTTAAATGTCTGGAAGGGCATGGGCTACAACATGGTGGTGTACATGGCCAGCATTTCCGGCATTGATGCGGAACTGTACGAGGCGGCCCTGATTGACGGTGCCACCAAGTCCCAGCAGGTCCGCTACATCACCCTGCCTCTTCTCAGGCCTGTTATCTCCATCATGTTCATCATGGCTGTGGGCAGCATCTTCCGCAGCGACTTCGGTCTGTTCTATCAGGCGACCCGCAATTCCGGCGCCCTGGTGTCCGTAACGCAGACCATTGACGTGTATGTGTACAAGGCACTGCTGGAGCAGTCCAATGTGAATCTCTCCTCGGCCGCTGCCTTCCTGCAGTCGGTTGTCGGCTGCATTACCATCGTGGCGGCGAATCTGGTGGTCAAGAAGATCGATCCCGAAGCGGGTCTGTTCTGATGGATTCTGACAGAGAAAGGAGCGATTGACATGTCAAAAAAGAAGAATTCCGTTCTGAAATATACAAGGGTCAAGCCCTTTACCAATGTTCTGATCAGCTGTCTGTTTATCTTTCTGGCACTTCTGTGCCTGCTGCCCGCCGTTCTGGTGCTGATTGTCTCTTTCTCCTCGGAATCATCCGTACGCCTGATCGGTTACAGCTATATTCCCCGGGGACTGAGCCTTGCAGCCTATGAATATCTGGCAAAACAGACCGGCTACATCGGTCATGCCTTCCTCAATTCCATCGGCATCACCATTGTGGGTACCATCCTGGGCCTGATTACCACATCCACCATGGGTTATGCCCTGAGCCGTCCCAATTACCGTCTCAGGTCCTTCTTCACCTGGTTTATCTTCATCCCCATGCTCTTCAGCGGCGGCCTGGTGGCCAGCTACATGATCAACGCCCAGATCCTGAAACTGAAGGATACGTACTGGGCCCTGATCCTGCCCATCTGCTGTTCCAGTTTCTACTGCATCATCATGAGGACCTTCTTCCAGACCACGGTGCCGGATGCCATCATTGAATCCGCCAAGATTGACGGAGCCAGGCAGATCCGCATTTTCCTGCAGATCGTCCTGCCCATCTCCCTGCCTGCCGTGGCAACCATCGGCCTGTTCCTGACCTTTGCCTACTGGAATGACTGGATGATGGCCAAGTACTACATCTCCGGCAACCGGCACAACCTGTTCCCCCTGCAGTATGTGCTGATTGCACTGGAAGAAAACATTGACTTCCTGACCCGCAACCAGCAGAACATGACGGCAGGTACCGTCAGTTCCGTGCCTTCTGAGACTGTGCGTATGGCCATGGTTGTCATCTCCGTGGTGCCCATTGCCTGCTCCTATCCCTTCTTCCAGAAGTACTTCGTTTCCGGCCTGACCATCGGTGCTGTGAAGGGCTGATTCGGGTTTGACAAAAGATGGCGGTTGTGGTATATTCCTGACAGATTTTGTGCAAATCATTCTGATTTCAGCACACTCGGGTATATAGGACGGAAAAGCAGCCGGTAAAAATCGGAATCTTTTCCATGCAGCCGCCTGGACGCATCAGATGCCTTTATGGTGCCATGCAAGACCAGATGGTGACATGTTCTGTCACACTCCATTCCGGTTACTTCAGCGCAGGTTTCAGCGCTGTGTAATAAATCAAAAAGGAGGACATCCCCACATGAAGAAACTCGTATCCCTGCTTCTCTCTGTCATGATGGTCCTGAGCCTCGTCTCCTTTGCTTCCTTTGCTTCCGCAGAGGATTATGTGAAGCTGACTTGGGTCAACGGCAACAGCCCTGCCCCGATCGACAACGATATGGTTCTGGAAGAGCTCAACAAGATCACCCGTGAAGAGCTCGGCTGCGAAGTGGAAATCATCTACATGAGCAGTGACGAAGTCATGACCTCCATCAGCACCGGCGAAGTCTATGATATGTACTTCACCTGCTCCTGGTACAACAACTTCAACGTCAACGTCTCCAACGGCA
>CAMOVR010000060.1 GCA_946627565.1 uncultured Clostridia bacterium | reverse complement strand
ACATTGCCGATGGTTTCCCTCTGATAGGCGCTCTGAACCGTCATGCCGGCAGGTGCACTGCAGGAAATGGCCGCTCTGACATGCATCATCATATCCTGCACCGTATTCCACCCCCTCCCGTTACGTGTGTGGGGTAGCGAGAAGACTCGTTACCCCACATAAAGAAGATCAGACATTGACGCCATAGGCCTTGCAGAGAGCGTACAGACCGCCCTGATAGCCGGCTCCCACAGCGTTGAATTTCCAGGTGGCGCCGCTGCGGTAGATTTCGCAGACCACCAGTGCCGTTTCGATGGAGAAGTCTTCTCCCAGATCGTAGCGGATCTCTTCGGTACCCACCGTATCGCTCTCGCTGCTGCGGCGTGCCACACGCACATAGGCGTTGGAGACCTGGCCGAAATTCTGGCCTCTTTCCTGCGCCTCGTAGATGGTCACCGTAATGGCAATTTTCTCTACGTCGGCGGGAATCTTCTCAAAATCGATGAACAGCGTCTCGTCATCCCCGCCGGAACCGCCTGAAAGGCTGTCCCCCGTATGGGTCACGCCGCCGTCCGGGCTCTGAAGATTGCCATAGAAGATGAAATCCTCATCCTTGCGGACCTTGCCGTTGGCACCCAGCATGAAAGCTGAAGCATCCAGGTCAAAGTCGGCACGTCCGTCATAACGGTTGGTGTCCCAGCCCAGGCCCACCAGTGCCAGCTTGACGCCCTTGTCCAGATTGACCCGCTGTCCCTTGGAAAGATTAATTGCCATAGTTCTCCCCTCTTTCTGGTTGATGCTGTACCCGCACAGGTAAAAGCCGTATCAGCGGTACAGGTTGATCAGTTTGTCCAGACGGCTGGCTTCCGCCACGCCCTGGCCCACTGCATTGAACTTCCACTCTTCGCCCCGCCGGTAGATCTCACCCACCACCACGCCGGTCATGCCGGAGTAGTCTTCCGTGAGATTGTAGCGGCAGATTTCCGTGCGCTTGTCCTGATCCACCAGACGGATGAATGCATTGCGGATCATGCCGAAGTGCTGATGGCGCACGTTGGCGTCATAAATGTTCACCACGAACACCAGCTTGTCCACATCGGCAGGGAGTGCCCTGAGATCCACCATGATCTCCTCATCGTCGCCCTCACCGCTGCCGGTCAGATTGTCCCCCTGATGTACGATGGCACCGCTGGCATGCCGCAGATTGCCAAAGTACACGCAGCAGGCATTGACACCGCCGTTTATGACCTTGCCGTCCGCTCCGCAGAGGATGACAGACGCATCGCAGTCAATATCCTGGGGCTTGGGTGCGAAGAAGCTGCGCTTCTGCTCCACTTCATCCCATCCCAGGCCAACCATGATCCGTTTCAGGCCTTCCGAACCCGGCTTGACAAGACTGATTTTCTGCCCTTTTACAAGATTCACTGACATGTTTTTCTGCCTCCTTTTCATTCAGATACAGTTTCTGCCCGTTCACTTTTTCCCCGGCACCCAGTGAAGGCCCCATCCGTAGGCTTCATCCATGGGCCTGTGGCCCCGGAAATACCGCACCAGCTTTTCCACGCTCATGGTGTTCCCGCCGGTGTTTTCCAGTAGGGCAATGGCACACATGGTCTGCGTATCGTCGTACTCATCCATCCGGACGATCAGGTCCTCATTGCCGGGATAGCGGAGGGTTACCACGCCCCTGGCTTCGCGCCAGTTGGCAGCCCCCTCATAGATGAAGGCGAAGATCAGCAGCCTTTTGATTTCCGAAATCCTGGCGCCGCTGATCCGGATGTTCTCCCCGCCTTCGGATTCCCCGGTGCGGTCATCCCCGTCCAGGGAAACATAGGGAGGCTCCTGCAGGCTGCCAAAACGCTTTCCAAGAGCCTGAATGACGCCCTTTTTCCCGTCCTGCATCTCATAGAGGCAGCCCAGGTCAAGATCGACAGGTTTTGAGGCAAAGAAGAGACGCTTTTTCGGTTTGTCCCAGTTCAGGTTCACCAGGATCTCCCCGATGGACGCCGTCTTCTTCACCAGACTGACCTTCTGACCCTTTTTCAGCTCAACAGCCATGCAGAACACCTCCCCACATCACACTGCCCATGAATCAGGGCAGAGTAAAATCATGTTATGCTCAGACGTTCACGCCATAACTGCGGCACAGGGCTTCCAGACCGCCCTGATAGCCGCTGCCCACGGCGTTGAACTTCCACTCGCCGCCATGGCGGTAGATCTCGCCCACCACCAGAGCCGTCTCGATGGAGAAATCCTCCTCCAGGTCATAGCGGATCAGCTCCTGGTTGGTGGCTTCATCCAGGATACGCACATAGGCGTTGTTCACCTGGCCGAAGTTCTGCCTGCGTTCAAAGGCCTCATAAATGGTCACCGTGAACACAATGCGTTCGATGCCCGCGGGCACCTGGGACAGATCCACGAAAATCTGTTCGTCATCCCCCTCGCCGGCGCCGGTACGGTTATCTCCGCCGTACACCACGCTGCCGGATGGATGGGTGCTGTTGCCGTAAAACACGAAATCCGAATCCTGGGAAACCTTGCCGTTTGCGTTCAGGCAGAAGGCAGAGGCATCCAGGTCAAAATCAGAACCTCCGTCATAGCGGTTCACATCCCAGCCCAGGCCCACAACAACCTTCTTCAGGCCTGGGTTTGTTTTGGTCAGATCGACTTTCTGACCCTTCTTCAGGTTTACTGCCATGGTATGTACCTCCAGTCTCAGTATTCCCTTATGCGTTTTCCTTTTCCTTCTTCATGATGCTCCTGCGGATCAGTTCCACAGGGATCACCAGGAAGGCCAGCAGTGCGCATACGATCCAGGTGGTGGCCGTCAGGGCATGCACTTTCAGCACTTCGCCGCCGATGGTCACGAAGATGAACTGTGCGAGGAAGATGGTGCCCATAACCAGCAGGAAGTTCCGGTTCCGTCCGATATGCTCAAACACATTCAGATGTTCCGTACGGGCATTGAAGCCGTTGAAGGTGATGGCCATCATGAAGGTGGCAAAGACAGCAGCATTGAGCACCACCGGCAGGTTCACACCCGCATAGGCGGCTTCTGTCAGGCCGCACAGGCCCTGGATGGCAGGCACAAAACGGATGCCCAGGCACACGGCCGTGATGAACAGGGCGCTGCAGATCACTTCAATCAGCATGGATTTGGATACAATGGATGCATCCCTGGGGATGGGCTTTTCCTTCATGTATTCCTTCAGTGCGGGCTCGCTGCCAAAGGCGATGGCTGCCAGGGTATCCATGGCCAGGTTGACCAGCAGCAGCTGCACAACCGTGAGGATCTCGTTCTCGCCAAAGAAGGGGGCCAGGAAGCAGATCAGCACGGCGGCCACATTTACCGTCAGCTGGAAGATCAGGAACTTCCGGATGGACTTGAACATGGTACGGCCATACAGAATGGCCTTGTCGATGGAAGTGAAGTTGTCGTCCAGAATGGTGATGTCGCCGGCTTCCTTGGCCACTTCCGTGCCGGAACCCATGGCGAAGCCCACATCGGCCTTCTTCAGGGCCGGGGAGTCATTGACGCCGTCGCCGGTCATGCCCACCACCAGGTTCAGTTCCTGGGCAATGCGCACCAGCCTGGATTTATCCGTAGGCAGGGCACGGGCAACCACACGCAGGTTGGGCAGGATCTGTTTGAGTTCTTCGTCGGACTTTTCCGCCATTTCCATGGAGGTAAGAGCCACATCCGTGGTGTTCTTCAGCAGACCGGCCTCCCTGGCGATGGCCACGGCCGTTTCCTTCCGGTCGCCGGTGACCATAACCACCTGGATGCCAGCATCCTGCACTTCCTGGATGGCAGGGATGACTTCCTTGCGCACGTTGTCGCGGATGGACAGAACGCACACCAGCGTCAGATTCTTGCTGTCAGGACCTTCTTCGGACTTGGCCACACCCAGAAGACGCATGGATCTGCCTGCCTGGGCATCCATGTATGCCAGCAGGGAGGTCTGCACTTCATAGTTGAGGTCCTTCTCTTCGCCATTCTCGTCAATGTACTTCCTGCACCGCTCAACGATCCGCTCCGGAGCGCCCTTGAGATAGGTCACGGACTTGCCGTCCTTGATGACGGTGACGTCGGACATCTTCTTGTTGGAATCAAAGGGATTGAAGTTGCGGACTTCTTCCTTGCCCAGGGTGCTTGTGGCATCTTCATCCAGCAGGAAGGCCAGCATGGCGCGGTCCGTGGAGTTGCCGCCCACAATTTCCTTTCCGCTGACGGTGGCGCTGTTGTTGATGCCGATACCGGTGATAATATCGTTCTTCATGGAAACAGGCAGTTCAGAGAGCTTGGTAAACACCCTCTGGTTTCCTGTGGCCAGTTCAACCACGGACAGACGGCCTTCGGTGATGGTGCCGGTCTTATCCGTAAACAGCAGGCTCAGGCTGCCCGCGGTTTCCAGACCGTTGATCTTCCGGACCAGAACGTTGTCCTTGATCATGCGGATGCTCTGGAAGGAGAGCAGGATGGAGGTCAGCATGGGCAGACCTTCCGGAACCGCGCAGATGATGATGGTAACCGCCACGGTCACAGCTTCAATGATCAGGGTAAGCCACTTGGCGAAATCGAAGTCAGCCGTCTTGCCGGTGAGAATGTTCACCGCGAGAATGCCCACCACGATGGCCACAGCACCGATGTAGCCGAAGATGGAAATCTGCTGGGCCAGCTTTCCGAGCTTGACCTGCAGAGGTGTTTCACGGGTGTCTTCCTGCACTTCCAGGGCCAGTTCGCCAAAGAGGGTCTTGTCGCCCACCTGGCGTACCTCAAGATAGGCTTCTCCGGAGACCACCACGGTGCCGCGGTAGGCATAGTACGGATTCAGCAGGTCCTTGACCGCATACTCTGCGCCTGCTTCGTTGACGCCTTTTCTGGCTTCCTCGGTTTCACCGTTCAGAGCAGCCTGGTCCACCATGACCTCACCGCTGACGATTTCGCCGTCTGCCGGGATTTTGTCGCCTGCCTGCAGGTAGACCAGGTCTCCGGTCACAACTTCGTTCACATGGTACTCATGGAGCTGTCCGTCGCGGAGGATCTTGGTCATTTCCTTGGCTTCTTCTTCAGCCTTCAGCAGGCTTGCCTTGCCTTCCTGACTGTGTTCGGACACGGAAGCCACGCCATTGGCCAAAAGAATTGCCACCAGAACGCAGAAGGGTTCATACCATTCTGCCCTGCCCATAATCCACAGAATCACCTGGATGGCCAGTGCCACCAGAAGGATCATGATCATGGGGTCCTTGAAACCCTCCAGGATCTTCTTCCACAGCGGATCCGGGGGAATCTGCGTCAGCTGGTTGGAGCCATACTGCGCTCTGCTTTTCTCTACCTGTTCGTTGGTCAGACCTTTTAACTGCATCTGTCTATAACCTCCCGTATTTTAAGGTCCCGAAAACCGGCACCCCGTCCTGCTCAGGCAATGCCCTGCTTTTTCCTTCTTTTTTTTCATGTCTGCCACAGAGATTGAAAAGAACAATTGCCATCGCATTCCAGAGCATTATAGCATTATACAGATGGTGCTTCAAGCAGGATTTCCGACAATTCGTGCTGACAAATCGCGGTTTTTGGTGATTCCATGCTCTTTTCATCTGTTTCTCATCAGATTCTCATCTTCCTGCGCTGCGCATGCACACAAAACACCCGGCAAAAGCCGCATTGACAAGCTTTTCCGGATTCCGTATGATGCCGGAGACGGTATGGATGCAGGTTTCAAAAGCATGCATTTCCCTGTAAAAAGCTGCCTGTGCACGTTCACCGGCCTGCGGGAACATACCGTCCTGAGAAAGGGAAGCTGACGTCAGGTCATGCAGTGCCTGTCCTTCCGGCTGTCTCTGCATCCTTCAGGTTCCCTGTTTATCCCGATTCTGTAAGGTAGGCACCAATCCATGCATATGAGAAAAAAGAAATGGGCAAGGCCTGAACTGGAGGTCTGTCCATATTTTCACGATTTTCCTGAAAACTGCCGGAACCACTGGAGCGAAGTCTTTCCCGTCAGACAGCGCCTGGAAATGGAGCTGGGCTGCGGCAAGGGCGTTTCCACCGCCCGGATGGCCCACGAGAACCCCTCCGTCAATTACCTTGCCCTGGACCTGTCCGCCGATGTGCTGGGCGATGCCCGCCGCAATCTTGCGGCCGCATACGGACAGGACCCCATTGACAACATCCACCTGGTAAAATGCGACATTGAATACATCAGCCGCTTTATAGGCCCGGAAGATCCCATTGCCCGGATCTGGATCTCCTTCTGCAACCCCTGGACCCGGAACCGCCGTCATGAGAAGCGGAGGCTGACGCATCCCCGCCAGCTTATGCAGTACCGGGACTTCCTGCTGCCCGGGGGCGAAATCTACTTTAAGACGGACGATGACACCCTCTTTGACGATTCCCTCGTATACTTTGAAGCCAGCGGCTTCTCCTGTCAGTATCTCACCCGGGACCTGCACGCATCCGGCTTTACACCGAATTACATCACCGAGCATGAAAAACGCTTCGTGGCTGAAGGCATTCCCATTAAGTTCGGCATTTTCCGCAAGGAAGAGACGGTAGCGGATTTCGATCCTGTCCACTGGCTGCCCCCGCAGTTTTCCGCAAAACCTTCAGCCCCCTGTCCGGAAGGAGGCTCTGCACATGTCTGAAGCCCGCATTTCCGCGGAGCGCCTGATTGCCCATGTCCTTCTTCTGCTGGTTTCCACTGCCCTGCTGTGGATTCTTCTGCCCATGGCCTGGCGTTATCTTTCCCCCTTTATCATTGCCTTTCCCTTCGCCACCCTGGTCCAGCCTGCAGCCCGTGCCCTGGAAAAGCGTTTCCGGATTCCGCACAACCTGGCTGTCTACATTCCCCTGATTTTCCTGTTTCTGATCATCGCATCCATGCTGATCTGGTTTCTGGTCTTCGGTTTCAACCAGATCAGTTACCTTCTCTCCCATTCCAGCGATGTGGCCTCCGACGCATCCGCCATCTTCCAGCAGGCCGTCAACACCATCCTGGAGCGTCTGGAGGGCATTCCGCCGGAAAATGCCACCATGCTGCGTTCCCTTTCCGATTCCATCACCCAGCTGTTCTCCTCCGGCCTGACCACCTGGGCCGCAAGGGCGCTGAATATGATGGTGGGCTGGGCCACCAGCGTGCCCTACATGCTTCTGTACGGCAACTTCCTGGTTTTCGGCATTTTCTTTATTGCCCGGGACTTTGACCGGCTTATGGAAGGCTTTCACAGCGGGACCCTGGGCAATCCGGACACCTCCACCGGCAAGATCACCAATTCCGCCTTTGTGGGCCTGATGGGCTGGCTCCGCTGCCAGGCGGTCTATGCCCTTCTATCCCTGGTAGCCGGCAGCATCTACTGGACCGCCTTTGGCTACCAGTACGGCATCCTCATTTCCATAGCGGCTGCCATACTGGAGTTTCTCCCCATTGTGGGCAACGGCACCATATACCTGCCCTGGGGGGCCATAGGGTTCCTGGTGGGAGCTCCAAAGGGTGCCTCGCTGGCCCTGATTCTCTATTTCGGCCTGCTTTTCATCCGCAGGATCACCGAGCCGAAACTCCTCTCCAGCAACATCGGCGTCTCCCCTCTCCTGAGCCTGATCAGCATGTTTGTGGGCATGGAACTGGGCGGGATTCTGGGCATGATCGGAAGTCCCATGATTGCCGCCGTCCTCACCACCCTGTGGAAGGGGGAGTTCCGGTACACCATCATGCACGATGCCCATGTGGTCTACCGGTATCTTGCGGACCGCTGGCAGGGGGTATCCGCGCAGGAAGCGCAGCATGAGGCGGAAACGCCCGTCCCTTCAGAAACCCCGGAAAAGCCGGCTTCCCCGGCCGCTGCCCCGCAGCAGCTTCCCGGGAAAAAGAAACAGACCGGGCCCCGGAACATACGCAAATCCAGAAAGTAATGGGCCTGTCCGGCAGCGTGATTGACAAATCCTGTGTCTGCCGCTACAATCCACATCACTCCGTCCCCGTTTCTCTTCACTTTCATGATGCACGCCCATGTATTGCTTTTATGGCGCTGTAAAGGAGGATGGTACGATGTACACACAGACTGCATATCCGGTGATCAACCTGGAAGAGACCGGCCGCTGCATTGAACGGCACCGCTGTCAGGCAGGACTGACAGTACGGGACCTGCAGAACTATTTCGGGTTTGAATACCCGCAGGCCATATACAACTGGCAGCACGGCAAGTGCCTGCCCTCGGTGGATAACCTGCTTGCCCTTGCCCGGCTCCTGAAGGTATCCATGGAAGACCTCCTGGTCTATGAAGACCAGGGGGTTCCTTTTTTTGCGTGGATGTACGCGGATCAAAGTACAGCTTTAATGACCGTTGCTGCCGCGGGTGCTATCCTTTTCCTGCAGATACACGCAGCCATGGACTCAAAGGAGGAGGAATCCCATGAACCGTTTTGTCCCAAAAGAAAAGCTGAGCCGCAGGGCCCGCAGAGAGCTGGACAGCCAGCAGAGGAAATTCTGGACCGTGCCTCCGGCAACCAAAGTGATCGAGAGCAAAAAGCACTACAGCCGCAAAAGGAAATCCCGGGACCACCAGTCTGACTGGTGATCCCGGGATTCTTTTTCAGAAGCAATATGCAGCTTACAGAAGCTGGATGTTGGCCTCCTGACAGGCCTTCACCACGTCCTCCGGCCAGATGGAAGCCTGCACTTCGCCCACATGGGCCTTGCGCAGAAGGTAGACGCACATCCGGCTCTGTCCGATGCCCCCGCCAATGGTCTGGGGCAGTTCACCTGCCAGCAGTGCCTTCTGGAAGGGCAGTTCCGCCCTCTCCTCGCATCCCCGCTCCCTGAGCTGGCGCATCAGGGTCTCAGGGTCTACCCGGATGCCCATGGATGACACTTCCAGGGAAATATCCAGCAGCGGGTCATACAGAAGGATGTCCCCGTTCAGGTTCCAGTCGTCATAGTCCGGGGCGCGGCCATCGTGAATCTCACCGCTCTTCAGTTTGCCGCCCACGCCGATGAGGAACACGGCGCCGTATTTTCTCACTGCCCGGTACTCCCTCTCCTTCGGGCTCAGGGAAGGATACTGGTCCTCCAGCTCCTGGGTGGTCACAAAGGTGATTTCATCCGGCAGTTCCGGCTTGATGAAGGGATAATGGGCACATACGTATCCCTCGGTCTTGCGCAGGGTCATGTAAATCCGCCGCACGATCCTCTGGAGGGTTTCCATATTGCGCTCATTCCTGCCCAGAATGCGTTCCCAGTCCCACTGGTCCACGAAGATGGAATGAATGTTGTCTGTCATTTCATCCCGCCGGATGGCGTTCATATCGGTATACAGGCCTTCCCCCTCCTGAAAACCGTAATTCTTCAGGGCCTGCCTCTTCCATTTGGCCAGGGAGTGCACAATCTCCACATTCTCCCCGGTTTCCAGAATATCAAAGGACACCGGACGCTCAACGCCGTTTAAGTTGTCATTGAGGCCGCTCTCGGGATCCACCATGATGGGTGCAGACACACGGGTCAGGTTCAGGGCACGGGCAAGCTCTGTCTCAAAAAAGTCCTTGACCAGTTTGATGGCAATCTCCGTATCCCGCAGGTTCAGAACGGGATTGTAGTTCCTTGGGATAATCAGATTCACAGAATCATTCCCTTCCGTTGTTTTCTTCTCCGCCTGTACTTCTTCTTTATTCGTTCTGCTTTACATGACGATGTATTTTGTGCCCAGCATGCTGATAAGCCGGTCCCTGTCCTGGGGAAGCAGGGAGACCTTCAGGCTTGTGCCTGTATCCGTATGCTTTTCCTCCAGCACCTGTGCCGCTTCCCGGATCTTTGAAACAGCGGCATAGTCGCTGTAGGGCACGGAGAAGGTCATTTCTGTCCTTCCCGCTCCCAGTGCCTGCCGGATGGCGCTGCGCAGCTGGTCCATTCCGTCCCCGCGCCGGGCAGAAATGCACACGGCGCCGGGCAGGGCAGGCTGCACAAAATCCGGGGGCAGAAGATCGCTTTTGTTGATTACCTCAACCCTGACCTGATGATCCGCACCAAGCTCCTTCAGCACCGCTTCCACGGTATCGTGCTGCTGCATCATGTCAGGGGCGCTGCCGTCGGAGACGATCACCAGAACGTCCGCCCGCACAGCCTCCTCCAGGGTGGCATGGAAGGCATTGACCAGGGTATGGGGCAGCTTGCGGATAAAGCCCACGGTATCCACCAGCAGGTACGGCTGCCCGTCCGGCTCTTCCACCCGTCTGGCCACACTGTCCAGGGTGGCAAACAGCTGGTCATGCACATAGACATCCGAATCCGTCATCCGGTTGAGCAGGGTGGACTTGCCGGCATTTGTGTACCCCACCAGGGCCACCACCGGAATCTCGTTGCGCTCCCGGTTCTTTCTGCGCACATCCCTCTGCCGCTCCATCTCATCCATACGGTGCCTCAGGTCTGTCATGCGCTCCCGTATGCGGCGGCGGTTCATTTCCAGTTTTGTCTCGCCGGGGCCTCTTGTCCCTATGCCGCCCGCAAGACGCGACAGCACCAGGCCCTGCCCGATGAGTCTGGTGGACTGGTAGGTCAGCTGGGCCAGTTCCACCTGCAGCTTGCCCTCAGAAGTGGATGCACGCTGGGCAAAGATATCCAGAATCAGGGTGGTGCGGTCCACCACCTTGACCCGGAGGATGTCCTCCAGGTTGCGGACCTGGATGCCCGTCAGTTCTTCGTCAAAAATACACAGGTCTGCTTCCAGCACCTGAATCTGCTGGCACAGGGCATCCGCCCTGCCCCTGCCTATGAACAGTGCACTGTCCGGCTTGTCCCGCTTCTGCAGAAACGAGCCCACCACCACTGCGCCTGCCGTCTCCGCAAGCCGGGCAAGCTCTCTGAGGCTTTCCTCACTCTCAATCCCCATGAGGACGCAGCGCTCCGCCTCGTTGTCCACATTCTTCCGGCCCTGGCCCACCAGACGGTCGCTTTCCTCAATCTGCCGGAGCCAGGCCACGTCCGGCACATCGTACCATCTGACAGGATGCGTAAGCAAGATGTCCGTCTCCCCTGTCAGGAACGCCGCCTGCACCGTGGTGGGCGTCCCGTTCAGGCACCCGATGGAGATCATGGCGTCATAGCGGAACCCCCGCAGGGCGCTGAGGTCCACATCACTCAGACAGCCGTCCCCGTTGGGATGGGTATGCACACAGCGTACACAGCTGAGCCGGTCCGCATTGCGCCTCAGTCTCCAGTCCCGCAGTTCCACCGAACGGTCATTGCCCACGATCACGTCCACAATTTCCCCGTCCCTGGTGATATATACCGCGATTTCCCGACGTATGGTACATGACAGGGCAGAGAGGGTCTGTATCAGGGTATGGGAGAGAAAAACATCTTCCTCCTGTTCCAGATCATAGAGAGCTGCCAGCTCCCCGATCAGGGAATTGCGGATACCTTCCAGGTTTCCATGTACCGCGTCTTTTCGCATAGGTCTGTATTCTCCATCCGGCTGTCAGTTCACGGAGTGCCTGTGGACATGACTGGCCATGAGTCTTCTGTACTCTTCCAGGACCTGATCCATGATCCTGTCCCAGCTTACAGGGATTGTCTCCCTGGCTTTTTCCCCCACTCTTTTGCAGTCAGGCAGTGCCCGGATAATGGTCCTGGCAATGGCTTCGGGCGATTCATTGTCCGCAATAAACCCGTTTACGCCGTCGATGACACCCTCGGCCGAACAGGAATTGCGCACCACGAGCCCGGGTGTGTTCATCGCCGCGGCTTCCCTGAGCACCATGGGGGCGTTGTCATACAGGGAGGGGAAAACCAGCAGGTCCGCAGTATGGTAAAGTGCCATGAGCTCTTCACGGTTGTCCATGAATCCCATCATGGTCACATCCCTGGCCATGCCAAGCTCAATGATCTCCTGACGGATGGACTCAAAGTCCGGCCCGTCGCCGGCCATAACCAGCTGGAAGGGCTTTTCCTGGTCCTTCAGCAGCCGGCAGGCGCTGAGGATTCCATGGATGTTCTTCTTGTAATTGTGCTGGCCCACAAACAGCAGCACCGGGATATCCTTCTTAAGCCTCAGCCTGCTGTCAAGCCGGGCCTTTCCCTCCGCCGTGACTTCCACCGTGTTGGTCCCGTTTTCCATAATCACGATGTCGCCCCGGTAGCCGTAGGAGTGAAGAACTTCTGCCGTGGCATGGTTGACCGTCCACACACCGTCACACTGCTCATAGAAATGGACCAGACGCTGCACCACCACTTCCGCCAGCACCTTGGAATGGGTCTTGGCCAGGGCGTCGTCGTAATACTTGGAATGGAAGGTTGAAACCAGAGGAATGTTCCGCTTTTTCGCCACCTTCATGGCTTCCATACCGGCCAGGAACGGACTGTGGGCATGCACCAGGTCAAAGGGAACCTCTGCCACGCGTTTGCGGAAACTTGGATCCAGTCCGGGAATGCCCATACGGAACAGCTCCCCGGGAACCGGCAGAGAGGCAGAAAGAATGGCCGGAACACCGTACAGTTCAGCATGCTCAGGGGATTCGGGCGCGATGTAAAAGGCCTCATGCCCTTTCTTCACCAGCGTCTGGCAGTATGCCAGCGTCACCTGTCCCACACCGTCCACACTGGGCGGATATGTATCAACAAACTGTCCAAAAACCATTCCTGAACCTCCATGGGGAATTCTATCATAATCATGGCATACTGTATGTTTTTCCATCGTTCAGATTTCTTCGGCCCTGATCTCCCGCTTTCCCCGGGCCAGCATCATGGCGCAGTCCAGGGCAGTGGACATGGGCAGAAGAATCCGGGCAGAAGGATACACAGCATGGATCTTATCTGAAAGACGGCTGCGGACGGTCCGGTTCCTTAAGAGCACGGAGCCCCAGAAAAGAACAGAAAAGCAGCCATCCCGGCAAATGCGCTTTACCAGGACTTCTGCGAGGCTGAACAGATGTTCTGCAGCTTCTGCAAGGATCCCGGCGGCAGCCGCGTCCCCCTGCCGGGCAGCTTCATCTGCCAGAGGGGCAAGCCTTGCAATATCTGCCTTTTCCATAATATGGGCCGCAGCAAAGTTCATGGCAGATTCTGCCCCCGAAAGTCCGGCTCTTTCCTTCAGAAGCCTTCTGAGCACGGGAGCTTCCGCCATGCCGTCTTCGTCCCTGACCAGGGCTTTCAGGACTTCCATCCCGATCCATGTGCCGCTTCCTTCATCTGACAGAAGATGCTCCCAGCCGCCGCAGCGGCATCTCATCTCACCGCCGTCGGTGCCCAGGGCAATGGACCCTGTGCCGGAAATCAGGACAAGGGACGGGCTGTCAAACATGTTCAGCAGCAGTTCCCCGTCATTCATGACCCACACGGCAGAAGACGGAACCCCGATCTTTACAAGCATATGCTCATATGCCCGCTTCAGCTCTTCGGTATCCACGCCGGAGGCACCCAGAACAAGACGGGCACACTGACTTACGTCCGTACCTGCGCACCGCATGGCCTGATCCAGCAAAAGGCGGAAACGTTCTGTGAGCTTTTCCTCCCCGATGCCCGCCAGGGTACCGCCGGGGCCCTCCGCTTCATACAGGGTATTTCCGTCCTCATCCGCCATCCGCACCCGGGCGGTGGTCCCGCCCACGTCCATGCCAATGCGCATCTTTTCGTCCCTTTCTTTTACGAACCTGCATAAGGTTCTGTCCCTGTCAGATTCTCAGGACACACACGCCGTAGCCCGGCACCGTCACCGTGCCCTCCAGGGTTTCCTGCCCCAGCAGATCATATACAGGCCTTTTCGCCTCAAACTGCTGGCTTTCCGGGAGATAATTCAGGATAAACAGGTACCGTTTCCCGTTCTTTACCCGGCCCACAGCCTCCATGCTTTCCGGGACCTGAACATCCCCCGCATAAGGCTCCGCAAGACCTGCCCGGCGGAGCAGGCACATGGCCGCAGATTTGGAAAAGGTGCTTCCAAAATGCAGGACCTTTCCCTTTCCGTTCTGTCTTAAGGTCAGCAGGGGCTCACCTTTCAGGTACCCCGTAGTATAACGGGCCAGGATTTCCGTTCCTTCCTCGGCCTTCAGGCTTTCCATGAAACAGGCAGCCGGGATTTCTTCATCTCCCCACTTGCCCGTTGCTTCCTTTTCCGCAGGGCTTGCAAAGCTGTACTCATCCACCGCCGTACCCGTCATCTCCCTGAAGTCCCCCGGCATGGGCCGCATGGGACAGGTGCCGTGACGGTCCTTGTAACCCGTCCTGCACCCGATGACCACCGTGCCGCCCTGCTGTGCATATGCTTTAAGGCATTCGGCCATTTCATGGGTGGTAATCACAAAGTGCGGAACAATGACCAGGGGATAGGCACAGAGGGTCTCAACGGAGGTATCGTCCCGGATATCCAGCAGGTCATAGGTCACATGCAGGGCCTGGGCAGCTTCAAAAATCCCCTGCTGGGATGCGTTTTCCACCCTGGCGTGCCAGTGGTCCACTTCCGCGTCAAACAGATTGTCAGGATTTGTCAGCACGGCAAAGCGGGCATCCGTATCGGCCCCGCAGATCTCCTGGATCTTCTCCAGATGCTCCGTGAATTTCCTGACCTCCCGCAGACGGCGGTTGTCGTGGTTGTCGTAATCCAGGATCCCGTGCCAGTAGATCTCCGTACCCACAGGACTGGTGCGCCAGCGGAAGAAGGAGATGTAATCCGCGCCATGGGCCACGGACTGCATGGCCCACAGTTCCAGCTGGCCGGGACGGGGCATGGGCGCTTCCATGCGGTTGTACCAGCCGTTGCCCCCCGACTGCTGTTCCATAATGCCGAAATGTCTGCATATGGACCTGACCCGTGTCAGGGCCAGGGAAGCATTTCTGTCGTGGAGTTCTTCCTTCTTCCAGGTCTGGTCCACGCCGTACCAGAAATCCGGATAGCTGTCATACATGTAGACATCCAGCACGTCCCTGCTCATCCGGACATTGTCCAGGTGCCCGAACATGCCGTTGGTTGTAATGAACTGCCCGGGGGCCGCACAGGCGCGTATGATCTGTGCCTGCATGGCGCAGAAGGATATGGCGCTTTCCGATACGAAGCGGACATAATCCAGCATCAGGGAGGGGTTATGGGCAGAAACAGCGTTCTGCCTTGGCACAAAGATTTTCTCCCAGGCCGTGTAGGTCTGGCTCCAGAAAACCGTGCCCCAGGCTTCGTTCAGGGCATCCAGGGTGCCGTAGTTTTTCTTAAGGAAGCTGCGGAAGGCCAGGGTATCCGCTTCCGACAGGAAATCGGCTGTTTCGCAGTTCAGTTCATTGTCAATCTGCCAGCCCACCACGGCCGGGTGATGGCCGTAGGCTTCGGCCATTTTCTGCACCAGCTGGCCGGTTTTCTGCCGGTATATGGGGCTGTTGTAGTTATAGTGCCGCCGCCCGCCGTGGGCATACAGGTGGCCGGAAGCATCCGCATTGCGGGTTTCCGGATATTTTTCCGTCAGCCAGGCCGGAGGCGTGGCACTGGGGGTGCCCAGGATCACTTTCATCCCCACACGGGCGCACAGATCCAGGAAGCGGGCAAAAAACGAAAAGTCGTATGCCCCTTCCGTCCTTTCAAAGATGGACCAGGCAAACTCCGCCACCCGGACCGTCTTAATCCCGTTTGCCAGCATGCGCCGCAGGTCATCTTCCCACAGCGTCTCCTTCCAGTGCTCAGGATAGTAGCAGACACCGGCTTCATACCGATTCAACACGCCCATCTTCCTGTCCTCCTTTGTCTGCAGGCAGTTCCTTGGCCTTCATGATTGCTTCTTCTTCCTGCTTGACTTCCTTCAGGGACTTGCCGCTGCGGATGCCGTGCACCGTCACGCATACAGCGCCAAGGACCAGGCAGATATAATAGGTAAAGAACCGCCAGAGAAGCAGGGCGGCAATCAGCATACCGTCCGGGAAGATCTGATTGAAATACATGCTGAACACGCCTTCCTGGGCGCCGGAAGCTCCGGGCAGCGGTGCGTAGGCTGCGGAGATATATTCCATGACACTCATGCCAATGATGTGCCCGTAGGTTTCACCCTTAAGCCCCAGTCCCCGGTAGACACAAAAAAGGATGCTCATCATGCACAGAAGCTGCAGGCCGCCTATGACAAGCTGCACCACCATATCCAGGGGCGAATCCTTATAGCTTGCCAGGCTGTCATGGAAAACATCCACCGCCCTGTTCAGCTTGTCAGAGGTTTCCTCCGGCTTGCGGATCCATCTTCTGCCAAGCCGCATGCCAAAGGCAATCAGCTTCTTGATCAGATCCGCCCGCAGTGCCAGGATGGCAAGACCCGTGACCATAACCGTGTTGTAGCAGAAGCCCACAATGAGAATCCACTTCATTGCCCCCACGTGGTCCATGATATAGGCGCCGTCCATGATCCAGTAATAGGCGGCAAACAGTGTCAGCATCACCTGGAAGCAGAAAAACCGCATCACAATGGCGGATGTGGCAATGGCTGTGGGCACTCCGTCCTTATGCAGGTAATAGATCTGCATGGGCTGTCCGCCTGAAGCTCCCGGTGTGATATTGGAGTAATACTGACCGATAACGGAAATGAAAGCAAGGCGTCCAATGGAAACAGAATACCCCTGTCTTTTCAGAAAAAAATGGATTGCCACCGAATCCATTGCAAGGTATGCCAGGTAAGTCAGGACTGAAATTACAATCCAGCTGACGCTCATGGACCGTACATAGCGTATTGCATCCTCAAGACTGTTGTCCCGAAAAGCAATCAGGAGCACAATCAGCAGCGTGCCAAAAATCAGGGACAGGTTCAGAAACCGTTTCAGCCCGGGTCGCATGCATACCTCCAGAATCTTTCAACAATGCGTGAAGTATACCAGACAGGGTACAGCCGGTCAAGATGAGACGCCTGCCTGCAAAATGAGAGTTTGCTTAGAAAACAGAATCTGCCCGGACGCAGAAGCATCCGGGCAGATTCCTGACTTTATGGTCTGAATCAGTCGTTCTTGGCGAGGCGCTTGTAGGACTCCAGACGGGCCTTTGCGTCCTCTTCCTGCTGTTCGAACAGGGTCTTGGCAGCATCCGGGAACTGGCGTGCAAGAGAAGTGTAACGCACTTCGCCCTGCAGGAATTCCTGATAATTGCCGGTGGGCTCCTTGCTGTCGATGGTCATGGGGTTCTTGCCCTCTTCGGCCAGCGCAGGATTGTACCGGTACAGCGGCCAGTAACCGCAGTCAACAGCCTTGCGGATCTCAGCCTGGGCCATGCCCATGGACTTGATGCCGTGGTTGATGCAGGGTGCGTAGGCAATGATGAGGGACGGGCCGTGATAAGCTTCCGCCTCGGTCATGGCCTTCAGCAGCTGAGCAGGATTGGAACCCATGGCGACGGTGGCAACATACACATAGCCGTAGCTCATGGCCATCATGCCCAGGTCCTTCTTGCGGGTGCGCTTGCCGGCAGCAGCAAACTTGGCCACAGAACCGGTAGGCGTGGACTTGGAAGCCTGTCCGCCGGTGTTGGAGTACACTTCGGTATCAAGGACCAGCACGTTGACGTCCTGGTTCTGAGCCAGCACGTGATCCAGTCCGCCGTAGCCGATGTCATATGCCCAGCCGTCACCGCCGAAGATCCAGATGGACTTCTTGGTGAGCAGGTCAGCATCCTTCACCACTTCGCTAGCCAGATCGCAGCCGCATTCCTTGCAGGCAGCCAGGAGCTTCTGGCCGGCAGCGCGGGAACCTTCTGCGTCGTCCTTCTGATCCAGCCATTCCTGACCGGCAGCCTTGACAGCTTCGGACACGCCGTCAGCTTCAATCAGCTTGCGGACGTTGTCAGCCAGCTTATCGCGGCGCTGGGTCACAGCCAGGTTCATGCCGAAGCCGAACTCAGCGTTGTCCTCAAACAGGGAGTTTGCCCAGGCGGGACCATGGCCGGCATTGTTGGTGGTGTAGGGGCAGGTGGGGGCGGAACCGCCATAGATGGAGGAGCAGCCCGTAGCGTTGGCAATGATCATCCTGTCGCCAAAGAGCTGTGTAACCAGCTTGACATAGGGAGTCTCGCCGCAGCCTGCGCATGCGCCGGAGAATTCGAAGAGAGGCTTGAGAGCCTGGCTGTTCTTGACGGTGGCCTTGTTGGTGATGGTGGTGACCTCCGGAACGGTCATGGCATACTCCCAGTTGGCCTCTTCCTTGCGCTGGGTATCCAGGGGCTGCATAACCAGGGCCTTTTCCTTGGCCAGGCAGACTTCAACGCAGTTGCCGCAGCCGGTGCAGTCCAGCGGGCTGACCTGGATGCGCATGGTCATGCCGGCGAATTCCTTGCCGGTGGCCTTCTTGGTCACGAAGGACTCGGGCTTTGCGTCGCCGTCCTTGACATAGATGGGACGGATGGCAGCGTGCGGGCAGACCAGAGAGCAGTATCCGCACTGGATGCACTTGTCCACATCCCACTCAGGCACCTTGACGGCAATACCGCGCTTCTCGTACTTGGTGGTACCGGTGGGCACGATGCCGCGGGCGTCGATCTTGCTGACGGGCAGGCGGTCGCCTTCCTGGGCAAGAACGGGCTGGATGAATTCATGGAAATACTTGTCGTCGGTCTTTACAGTCTCAGCGACGGCACCGGTGGTGGCGTCAGCCCAGGCTGCGGGTACGTCGACCTTCTGCAGACCGGTGATGGCAATGTCGATGGCGTCCCAGTTCTTCTGAACAACGGCGTCGCCCTTCTTGCCATAGGTCTTCTTGGCATAGGCCTTCATGTATTCATCCGCCTGCTCATAGGGGATGATGTCAGCCAGCTTGAAGAAGGCAGCCTGCATGATGGTGTTGATACGGCCACCCATGCCAACCTTGGCAGCCAGGTCGATGGCGTCGATGATGTAGAACTTGGCATGCTTCTTGGCCAGCAGCTGCTTCATGTTGGCAGGCAGACGGCTGTCGAGCTCGTCCTTGCTCCAGGGGCAGTTGAGGAGGAACACGCCGCCGTCCTTCAGATCCTTGACCATGTCATACATGGTGACATAGGCGGGATTGTGGCAGGCGATGAAGTCCGCAGCATCGATCTGATACGGGCTCTTGATGGGGTTCTTGCCAAAGCGCAGATGGCTGACGGTCAGGCCGCCGGACTTCTTGGAGTCATAGGCAAAGTAGGCCTGAGCATACATGTCGGTATGGTCGCCGATGATCTTGATGGAGTTCTTGTTGGCGCCGACGGTGCC
>CAMOVR010000059.1 GCA_946627565.1 uncultured Clostridia bacterium | reverse complement strand
TGAAGTGATGGGGAAGCCGCGGCACGGCTGTCTGCCACAGAAGTGGGGTTAAAAGTGGGCCTGAAAGTGGGCATAAAAAGTGGGCTTATAGAAGGATTATAACACAGGCTATGTGGAAAAACCACGATACAGCCGGCTCCGGAGATGGAAGGCCGGGCACCTGAAGTGTCATACATCATACAGGGCTGCGGAGTGCATGAACATACATATGACATTATATGACATATTACAAGCAGAAATATGTCAAAATCACGTCATACCGATAAGCACAAAGCCTGTACTGCCTGACTTCGGCAGGTACAGGGATTTTTTATATCTCGTTTTTAAAAATAGACAAATCTGGTAACTTATCCACCGCATAATCCATAGAATACAGCAATGCAGCCCTGCGGAAGCAGACGGGAAGGACAGAGCTGGTCCAAAAGAATTTTCTGAAAACCATGACAACCGGTTGACATGTACCTGAGGTTGTGATATATCTATGGCAGTGCAACGAAAATATCATGCAGAACCTTTTGAAAACGGCAGTGTGACTTGTTTCAGCAGGACGGTATCCGGAATCTGTTCCGGTCCGTCAGCGGACCTGAACCTCAGGGGAGGGGAAAACTGTGAAACTGTTTTTTCACCCGCAGGACGGGAGGATGGGGGACATCATTCCGTTTTACGAGGATGGTGTCTTCAAGCTCTTTTATCTGGGTTTCGGATGGACCACCATCTCCACCACGGACCAGCTGCATTTTACAGAACCGTCCAGAACGGGCATATATGGCGGCACAGGGTCGGTGATCCACGTTGACGGGACATACCACATGTTCTACTGCAAGTTCACCTTCAGGCCGTACATGCGCCAGTATGTCTGCCATGCCGTCAGCAGTGACATGAAGGAATGGAAGGAACTTCCGGAGGAAACCTTTCAGCCCGACGGTGACATCTATGAGATGAGCGACTGGCGGGATCCCCATGTGATCTGGAACGAAGAGGAACAGTGCTGGTGGATGCTTCTGGCTGCCCAGCAGAGGGGCCCCACCATGCGGAAAGGCTGCGTGGGCCTGTGCAAATCCCATGACCTGCATCACTGGGACATCTGCCCGCCCCTGTATGCCCCCACCACCAACCAGTCCGCCCATGAGTGTCCGGACATATTCCGCTGGGGAGACTGGTGGTACCTGACCTATTCTGTCTACACCGACCGCTTTGAAACCATCTACCGCATGGCAAAATCTCCCTCCGGCCCCTGGATCACCCCGAAGGTGGATACCTTTGATACCCGCTGCTTCTATGCAGCCAAGCACGGGACGGACGGGAACAAACATTTCATGTATGGCTGGAATCCCAGGAGGGAGAAGAACCTCTGGCATTTCAATCCGGAAAAATACGAAGGCATGGACTACAACACCTGGGACTGGGGCGGCACCATGATTGTGCACCAGCTCATCCAGCAGGAGGACGGGACACTGACGGTCAGACCTCCTGAGGCGGTGGACAATGCATTAACCTTCCCGCGCCCCGTGGAGTTCACGCCCCTTCTCGGGGCCTGGGAGATTCAGGAAAACAGCGCCCGGGTGGAAAGCCCCGCGGGCTATGCATGTCTCCTGATGAACCGGGTCCCGGAATGCTGCAAGCTGGAAATGGACATTTCCTGTGAGGACGATCCCAGGGAATTCGGTATCGCCCTGCAGGTGGATGCGGACTTTGCCATGGGTTATTACCTGATCTTTGAGCCGGCGAGGAACCGCATTCAGTACAAGACTGGCCTGAGAATGTATGAGGACGGGGGCAAGATGTTCCCCTATGAGGTGGAACAGGAAAGACCCTTTGTCTTTGAAAAGGGGAAGAAGCACCATGTACGGGTCTTCGTACAGGACAGCATTCTTCTCCTGTACGTGGATGACACGGTTGCCCTGGGTACCCGGATGTTTGACCGGAAGGGATACCGCTTCGGCCTGTTTGCTTCCGACGGCACAGCGTCCTTCAGCGGCATCCGCCTGATGACGGATCCGGACTGATGCATAAAAGCATCTTAAGGGCACAGCTTGGGTTTCCGGACCTTTCTGCTGCATACAGAAGGCAGAGAAGTGAAAAAATGTGGAGGTGAGAGACATGCGGCGGGGCTGGATCATTACAATTGCCATAGCAGCGTGTGTCGGGATCCTGATCACAGCAGTTTTCCTGACGGGAAACGATGGGATTCAGGAAACGGTGTGGCATGTAAGCGCACCGGAGAACATGGCTCGTCCGGAGGATGAAAACCTGGTCCGGGCAGCGGACGGTTCCCTTTCCGATGCAGGCTGCGAACTACTTTCGGAATATGACGGCAGGGAAAATGTGGTGCACATGTCTGCCGGCGGCGAAATATCCTGCATGCTTGAGGCCCCAAGGGACGGTGCGTACGCCCTGCGGGTCGGGTATCACACGGTGAGCGGCAAAGGCGTGGATATGGAGTTCAGCCTTCAGGTGGACGGTGCATACTACGGCACCTCCGGCACGGTGGTTTCCTTAAACCGTGTATGGCTGGACGACGGACAGCCCAGACGCACATCAACCGGCAACGATCTGAGACCCAAACAGGTGGAAGCCTGTCTGTGGACAGAAGCTCTTCTGGCAGACACCAATACGGTGGAAGGCCAGGTATCCCTGGAACTGGGAAGCGGATCGCACCAGGTGACACTTAAGTCCCTCAGGGAAGACATCGTGTTGGATTATCTGGCCCTGAAGGAAAAAACCGATGCCCCTTCCTATGAAGAATACCTTTCAGCCCATGCGGACCTTAAGCCTGCAGGCGGCGTGGAAGTCCTGGTGCAGGCGGAAAACACCCTGAGCAAGTCCGCCTCCGCCATCTATCCCACCTATGACCGTACATCATCCTATACCCAGCCCTACCATCCCACCCAGATGCGGCTGAACACCATAGGCGGCAGCGGATGGAAGCAGGTGGGCCAGTGGGTGGAATGGGTCATTGAGGCTCCGGAAGACGGCCTGTACCAGCTGGGCATGCGCTACCACCAGAATCAGCTCAAGGGTTTCTTTGTGGCCCGCCGGGTAATGCTGGACGGGGAAGTGCCTTTCAGAGAGATGGAAGAAGTCCACTTTGCCTACCACTCCGCGTGGGTGACGGACTTCCTGTCGGACGAAAAGGGCGATCCCTATATGTTTGCCCTTTCCAAGGGTGAACATGTCCTGCGCATGCAGGTGACCCTGGGCGAGATGGCCAGCGTCATCTCCAGCATGCAGGATTCGGTCTATTCCCTCAATGAACTGTACAGACAGATCATCATGGTCACGGGCACGGAACCGGACTTTTACCGGGACTACTATCTGGAGCGGGTCATTCCCAATCTGGAGGAGCGTCTGCGCGTTCTGGCGGACACCCTGGAAGGCTATCAGGCCACCATGGATGAGATGCTGGGCAGCGATTCCACGGCAGGCGAGATTATCCAGGTGCTGTCCTTCCAGCTGCGGGACTTTGCCGCAGAGCCCTATACCATTCAGAAGCGTCTTACAACCTTCTCATCCAACATCTCTTCCTTCGCGGAATGGATCCTGTCCGTCCAGGAGCAGCCCCTTGAAATCGACTATCTGCTTCTGGCATCCAAGGGTACGGTTCCCGGAAAGACGGAAGACAATTTCGTGGACACGGTCAAGCGCGAGCTGAGGGCGTTCCTGGGTTCCTTTGTACAGGACTACAACGCCTTCTCTGCGGATAACCAGCCGACACAGCAGAAACCCATTACCGTCTGGCTGGCGGCCGGCCGCGACCAGGCATACGCCATCAACAGGCTCATCCAGGAAGACTTCACGGCAAAAACCGGCATCAGCGTAAACCTGCAGCTGGTCAGCGGGGCATTGCTTAAGGCCACCATTGCCGGACAGGGACCGGACGTGAACCTGTTTACCGGCAGGGGCGAGGTCATGAACCTGGCCTTCCGTGAAGCCCTGCAGGATCTGAGCGGACTGCCGGGATACCAGGAGACAGCAGCCCAGCTGCGCTTATCGGCCCAGGAACCCTATGCCTTCAACGGAGGCGTGTACGGCCTGGCGGAGACCCAGGATTTCCTGATGATGTTCGTCCGGGACGATGTCCTTGAAGACCTGCAGCTGGAAGTGCCGGAGACATGGGAGGAGCTGAAGAACATCGCTCCGATCCTCCAGTCCGGGAACCTGCAGATCGGCCTGCCCTACATGCAGCTTGGCGGCAGCACCGTCATATCCAACGGTGTGGGCATGACCAGCCTGTTCCCCTCCCTGCTGCTGCAGATGGACGGCAAATTCTATACGGATGACTACCGGGCGACCCTGCTCAGCGAGCCGGAAGCCAATGCGGCCTTCCGGACCTGGACGGATTTCTACACCCTCTATGACTATCCCCTCTACAAGGATGACTTTACCCGCTTCCGCACAGGTGAAATGCCTGTCATCATCACCACCTACAACATGTACGCCCGCCTGAAGGCCACAGCCCCTGAAATCGCCGGAAAGTGGAGCATGCACATGCTGCCGGGCATGGAGAGGGAAGATGGGAGCGTCAACCACGATACCACGGCGGACGGCACAGCGGCTGTGATTCTCAGATCCTCTCAGAACGTGGATGCCAGCTGGGAATTCGTCCGGTGGTGGACCAGCGCAGAAACCCAGACCAGCTATGCCAGGGACATCGAATCTGACATCGGCACCCTGGGCCGCTATACCTCCGCGAACGTGACGGCCTTTGAACGCTCCAACTGGTCCCTCAGCGAGCAGCAGACCATGAACGATCAGTGGGCGCATGTGGTGGAACTTCCGGAAATACCGGGTGGGTATTATGTGTCCCGCAATCTGGACAATGCCTTCCGGGCCGTGGTGCTCTCCGGCAGCGATGCCCGGGAAAGCCTGTTCTACTGGACCAGCTCCACCAATGAGGAAATTGCCAGGAAACGCCATGAGATGGGCCTTGGCGATTGAACGGGTATGCAATACCAGCCTTGACAGCATCCAAAAGGAGGGTCACCTATGAACAATGGTTTGCTGCAGCAGATGAAAAAATACCGGGAAAGCTATCTGCTGATGCTGCCTTACCTGCTGTTTTTTACCGTATTTACCCTGGTGCCGGTCATCGTGGCTGTGGTGATTTCCTTTACGGAGTACAACATGCTTACACCGGCCAGGTTCGTTTTCCTGGACAACTATATCCGCATGTTCCTGGAGGACAACGTTTTCCTGACTGCCATGAGCAACATGGTCAGGATTGCCGTGATCATCGGCCCGGTGAGCTATATCCTGTGCTTCTTCATCGCCTGGGTGATCAATGACCTGAACCGTACCGGCAGGTCCATCCTCACCACGCTGTTCTATGTTCCCGCTGTGGTGGGTGGTGCATCCTGGGCTGTATGGCGCCTGCTGCTCAGCGGCGACCAGTACGGTCTTGTGAACAACTTCCTGATGTCCCTTGGCATCATCTTTGAGCCCATCGCCTGGACCACAGAGGAATCAGCCATCCTGCCGGTGATCATCATCGTGCAGCTGTGGATGAGCATGGGTATCAGCTTCCTGTCCTTTATCGCCGGCATGCAGACCGTGGACCAGTCCCTCTATGAAGCAGGCATGATTGACGGTATCCGCAACCGCTTCCAGGAACTGTGGTACGTGACACTGCCTTCCATGCTGCCCCAGCTGGTGTTCGGCGCCGTCATGCAGATCATCTCGGCCTTTACGGTGGCGGATGTATCGGTACAGCTGTGCGGACTGCCATCCACCAACTACGCAGGTGAGACCATCGTGACCCACATCATGGACTACGGCACCATCCGCTATGAATTCGGATATGCCTGCGCCATGAGCGTGGTCCTGGTGCTGCTGATGCAGCTGTCCAGGGCACTGGTTACGAAGGTGCTGAGCAAAGTGGGTTCCTGAGGAGGTGAACGTATGCATACAAAGAGTCTGAAGAGGATTCTTCACAGACGCGGCAAGGTGGGTATGAAGCGCCGCAGGTCAAAGGTTGGCAGCTTCTTCATGTTCCTGGGGATTTTCCTGCTGGCTGCGTTCATGGCCTTCCCCCTTTATTACACTGTGATCCAGTCCCTCAAGCCCATTGATGAAATCTTCCGGTTCCCTCCCACACTGTATGTGAACCGTCCCACCATGGACAACTACGGAGAGATGTTCCGGATTCTGGCAAACATGTGGGTGCCCCTGTCCAGGTATCTGTTCAACACCCTGATGATTGCCGTGCTGGGCACCGGACTGCACGTGATCCTGGCAGGCATGGCTGCCTATCCTCTGGCCAAGCATAAGTTCCCGGGGAAGGACCTGATCTTTGCCATCATCATGCTGGGCCTGATGTTCGTGCCCCAGGTTACCTTTGTTCCTTCCTTTATTATCATTTCCAAGCTGGGCCTGCTCAATACCTACTGGGCGCAGCTGCTGCCCACCATCGGTGTATCCCTCGGCCTGTTCCTGATGCGTCAGTTCATGGAGCAGCTGCCGGATGCCATGATGGAAGCGGCCAAGATTGACGGAGCCACCGAATTCAGAGTGTGCTTCCAGATCGTATTTCCCAGCGTGAAGCCTGCCATCGTGACGGTCATCATATTCCAGTTCATCAACCTCTGGAATCTGTCCGGCGGTGACGTGGTGTACAACGAGGAACTGAAAACACTGACCCAGGCCATGTCCCAGATCAGCGCTGCCAATGCCTATGCCCGTTACGGTCCGTCCATGGCTGCCGCAGTGATCATGATGCTGCCGCCCATTCTGATTTTCGTCCTGCTGCAGCGTCAGGTGATTGAAACCATGACCAGCGCCGGTATCAAGGGATAAGAGGAGGTGGAACTGATGAAGACAAGAACATGCCTGATCTTCTTCCTTGCCCTGATCCTCCTTCCTGTCATGACCGTGGCTGAAACCGTTTATCCGTCCTACACCTACAATGAATGGGACGAATCCGTATCCACCCCGGACGGATATGACGTTTTCGCTACCGTACGCAGTGCCCAGGCCGAGGGCGGCCCGTGGAAGGGGCCCCAGGACCTGTGCGTGACAGATGACGGCCGTATTCTTCTGGCGGATACCGGCAACGACCGGATCCTGGAATACGACAGGGACTGGCACCTTAAGCGTGAGATCCGGGAAGTGGTGATCGGGGGACAGACGATTCCCCTTGAAGGTCCCAACGGCCTGCATGTCTCGGAAGAGGGCCTGCTGTATGCGGCCCTGAAAACCAGTGCCAGAGCTGTGGTGGTGGATCTTGAAACCCTTCAGGGAACACTGATGATCGAGAATCCGGAAAATGCCCTTCTTGGCGATGACTTCACCTTCTCGCCTGCCAAGATCGGTGCGGACAATGCGGGACGCATCTATATCCTGAGCACAGGCTGCTATTCCGGCTTCCTGCAGTTTTCTCCCCAGGGAGAATTCATGGGCTACTATGGCGCCAACAAGGTGGCCGTGACGCCCGAGGTGCTGTTTAACTACTACTGGAAATCCATTATGACCAATGAACAGAGACAGAATATGACCAGCATTCTGCCGGTGGAATATTCCAATCTGTTCTGTGCGCCGGACGGATTTGTGTACGCCACCACCGTGGCTACATCCAGCCCCGTCAACCAGGTAAAGCGGCTCAATCCCCTTGGCAACAACACCTACTTTGCCCGGGGCGAAAAAGAGATCAACTTCGGCGACGAGGAACTGGCCGTAACGGCCCAGGGTGCCGCATCCAGCACCCTGCTGCCCACCTTTGTGGATGCTGCCGTGACGAAAGACAGCGAATTCATCTTTGCTGTGGACCGCTCCTATGGCAGAGTGTTTGAAAGGGACCGCACCGGCAACCTGATTGCCGTCTTCGGCGCCTTGGGCAACCAGGAAGGCACCTTCCGCCAGCCGGTGGCCCTGGACATTCTGGACGGGAACGTGCTGGTTCTGGATACCGCCAAGAACTGCGTCATGGTGTATGCACCCACGGATTACACCCGCCTGGTGCATGAAGCCGTGTCCCTGTACAACGCGGGCCGCTATGAGTCGTCCCGTACGGTATGGAACGAAGTGCTCAAGCGCAACAGCAATGCCACCCAGGCCTACGCAGGCGTGGGCAGGGCACTGCTGAAGGAAAACCAGCATGAGGAAGCCCTGACCTACTTCCGTCTGGGAGACAGCAGGGAAGAGTATTCCCAGACCTACCGCATCGTGCGCCTGGACCATCTGCGCAGCGGGGCTGTGTGGTTTATCGGTGCGCTGGCTGCCCTCTTTGTTGTGACAAAGGTCGTGTCCGTCATCAGAAAGAAGAAAAAGACGGATGAGGATCAGAAGGCAGACGGCATCCTGGTCAGGTGCATGAAGAAGCTGCACATTCCTGTGCACACCGTGTTCCCCAAGGCCGTGTTCCATCCCTTCCTGGGCTTCCAGGAGATCCGCTTCGGCGAGGAAAAGACGTACCTGTGGGGCGCCGCCGTCATCGCTGTGCTCTATGTGCTGGCCACCATTTACCAGTATGTGGGTACGGGATATCTGTTCAATGAGAACAACATTGCAGATATCAACCTGTGGCTCCTGCTGGCAAAATCCCTGGGTGTTCTGGTGATCTTCTGCGCGGCCCAGTGGTCCGTGTCCATCCTGATCAACACCTCAGGCCGCCTCAGCGATATCATCCTCACGGCCTGTTATGCCCTGGCACCCTATACCATAGCCATTTTCATCGGCACATGGCTGTCCAACTACATGCTGCTGGATGAGATGTATGCTTCCTACATCATAACCCTGGGGCTCCTGTGGGGCGTGGTGATCCTGCTCATTGGCACCATCACCTGTCACGAGCTTTCCTTCTCAAGGGCTCTGGGCTTCCTGCTGCTGACAGTGGCGGGCATGGCGGTCATCGTGTTTGTGGGCGTCCTGTTCTACACGCTGCTGGAACAGCTCATCACATTCCTCTCCACACTTTATGTGGAAATTGTATTCAGAATGTAAGGGGGTGGGACGATGCTGAACAGAATTTGGTTTATCCTCCTGATTGTCCTGTGTCTGCTGCTGCCTGCCGCCGCTGTGTGTGAATGGGAAACGGTAGCCGAAAATGACCGGCTGGTGCTTGCCTATGATCCGCAGGAAAGCCAGATCATGCTGACAGACCGCGTGACCGGTGAAATCTGGCGCTCCACCCCGGAGGATATCGCGCAGGACACCGTCGCCTCCGGTATGAACAAGATCAACCGGCAGAGTGACCTGATCGTTACCTTCCACAATCCCACCTATGTGACCAACCAGGTGAACAGCTACACCGGCTCCATCAAAAACGGGGACTTCACCTGGGAGAAAATAGAAAACGGCGTGGAGATCCGGTATTATTTCCCAAAACAGGGCTTCCTGATCCCCGTCCGCTATGAGCTGGAGGAAGACGGCCTTAAGGCTTCCGTCTTAAGCCAGCAGATCCAGGAAAACGTATGGACCCTTTCGGAAAATCCGGAAGATATCGAAAAGGCTGCTTCCGGGAAGGACAAACAGTCGGTCATGACCGTGTCCCTCCTGCCCTTCATGGGCGCCGCCGGAACAGGGGATGAGGGCTATCTGGTGATCCCTGACGGCAGCGGGGCCCTGATCCATTTCAACAATGGCCGTTCCTCTGCCGCTGCCTACCAGCAGGACGTATTCGGCCGCGACAGCACCCTGAGCGTGAAAAAGGCTGCCACCAGGACCTTCCAGGTCAACATGCCCCTCTTCGGCATGATCCGCAACGGTTTTGGCATGATGGCCGTGGTGGATCAGGGGGCGGCCCAGGCCCAGCTCAATGCTGCGGTATCCGGCCAGCTGACCGGCTACAACAACGCCTACTTTACGGTGACCTACATCAGCATGGAGAGCAACACCCTTATGGCCGGCTCCTCCAGCAGCAAGAGCGTCACCCTGGCGGCCAATACCTTCCGGGATATGGGGGACTTTGTGGTACGGTACTATCTGCTGGACAAGGAAAATGCAGATTATACCGACATCGCAGCCCTGTACCGGAGCCAGCTGAAGCTTACGGACCATACAGGCACGCCTGCCGGCACCCAGCTGAAAATGGTGGCTTCCATACCCTCCATCAAAACCTTTATCGGCATTCCCTACAACTCGGTTACCGTGCTGACCAGCTACGGGGAAGCGGCAGACGTCCTCACAGACCTGCATCAGGCAGGCGTGGAAGGCCTGACGCTGCAGTATGCCGGCTGGTCCAGCCAGTCGGTGCAGGGCAGGATGGTAACGGGGCTGGACCTGGACGGACGCCTTGGAGGACAGGACGGCTTCAACCGTCTTCTGTCCGCGGCAGAGAACACATCCTCCGGCCTGACCCTTTCGGTGGACCTGGTGAACCTGTACAAGAACGGCAACGGCTACTGGTCCCTTTTCTCCGCAGCCGACAATGTGAACAGCACCGCCAGGATCATGAATGAGTACCTGATGAGCACCGGCGCCCAGGACCCCTCCGGAAAGAGCTGGTACCTGTTGCGTCCGGATGTTGTAAAGGATGCCGCTGAAAAGCTGGCTTCCAGCCTCTCGGGCAAACTGAAGGAACATACGGGCGTCACTCTGACAGCCCTTGGAAAGACCCTCTATTCCAGTCTCGGAAAGAACGGTATTTCCCGCACCGCCTCCGGTGCATACTGGCAGAAGGCCTTTGAGGCCCTTCAGACGTCGGTTCCGTATCTGACGGCGGAAACACCCAGCAGCTATGCCTTCCCGTACCTCATCCAGGCGGACGGAACCCCCATGGCTTCCAGCCGCTATGATGTGACGGATACGGATATTCCCTTCTATCAGCTGGTTGTCCACGGGGCCATGGTGATGTACACCGAACCCCTCAACGAGCTGGGCAATATAGAGGATGCGGTGCTGAAGATGGCCGAATACGGCGTGTATCCCGCCTGGCGGCTGATTTACAGGGATCCCGCCCTGCTCTCCGGCACTGACGGGGCTGACTGGTATGCCACATCCGTATCTGCCTGGCGCGAGGATGTGATCCGGGTGGCAGAACAGATGAAGCAGCTGTCCCACTACGCATCCATGAGTATGACAGGCCATGAAAGGCTGACCGCGGATCTGTCTGTGACCACCTACGAAAACGGTGACCGGGTTTACGTCAACTACGGAAATACGGACGCCCAGGAAGACGGCATAACGGTTCCGGCCCGCAGCTTTACCATCAGGGAGGTGGAGTAAATGACGCAGAGATCTTCAAAGAAACCCAGAAGGGGATCCAAGATCGGCTATGAAACCAAACGGAAATGGTACGGCATAACCTTCATCCTTCCCTGGCTGATTGGCTGCATTCTCTTTTTCCTCTCCCCTCTGTACCAGTCATTCCGCTACGCTTTCCAGTCCCTGGAAGCCACTCCCACCGGCTTTGCCGCCACGGAGGTAGGGTTTGACAATTTCTCCAGCCTGTTTTTCAGGGACACCACATTCCTGCCGGACCTGGTGGGATCCCTGGGTGAACTGATCCAGGTGCCCCTGATTCTGGTCTACTCTCTATTCTTTGCCATCCTGATCAAGGGCAAGTTCCCGGGCCGCACCTTCATGCGTGCCGTGGCCTTCATGCCCGTGATCATCGGCTCCGGCGTGCTGATGCAGATCCTGAAGGAAGACGTGTTTGCATCCGGGGCAAGGGGAGGCTCCGCGGAAACGTACCTGTTCTCCGCAGGAAATATCCCGGCGCTGCTTGCCTCCATGGGCATGGGCACGGGGGTTGTGAATTTCGTCAACCAGATCATCAGCAGGATCTTTGACCTGACCTGGCGCTCCGGTGTTCAGATCATGCTGTTCCTGGCCGGACTGCACGGCATCCCGGATTATCTGTATGAAGCGTCCTCCCTGGAGGGTGCTGGCGGCTTTGCCCAGTTCTGGAAGGTAACCCTTCCCATGCTGACCCCCATGATACTGCTCAATACGATCTATTCCGTGATTGACATGATGAACGACTACGGAAACACCATCATACGCAGCATCAACAACACCATGTTCAGCCTGTTCAAGTTCGGCTATGCCAGTGCCATGTCGGTTACCTATTTCGTGGTAATCCTCATCATCCTGGGTCTGGTGGCCCTGCTGCTGCGCCGTTTCATCATCTATCAGGAATAAGGAAGGAGGCAAGGACACCATGACAGCCATTGCGAAAAAGCAGAAGCGGCAGAAAACGGACTGGAAGGTCCGGCGCCGCAAAACAGCACATATCCTTGGCAGAATCATCTTTTACCTGGTCTGCGCCTGCCTTGCGTATCAGCTCCTGTACCCGGTTCTGTACATGTCATCCATGGCCATCCGGGACCCGGGGGACATCAACGACCCGTCCATTGTATGGATTCCCAAGCATTTCACCCTGAGCAATTTCACGGATGCGCTGAAGTCCATGAACTACTGGAAGGCCTTCGGCGTGAGCATGACACTCAGCATTGTATGCGGGTTCTTTGACGTCTTCTCCTGTGCCATAGCGGGCTACGGCTTTGCCCGGTTCAAGTTTCCGGGCAAGAGCATTCTGTTCATGATCGTGATTTTCACCATCGTTGTGCCCTCCCAGACCCTGATCCTGCCTCTGTATTCCCGCTGGCGCTATGCGGGTTTCGGCGGCCTGGTGAAGCTTTTTACCGGGCAGGAATCCATGAACCTCATCGGTACCCTGTGGCCCCTGATCCTGCCTTCCATGCTGGGCATGGGCGTGCGCAGCGGTCTGTACATCTTCATCTACCGGCAGTTCTTCATGGGACTGCCCGTGGCGCTGGAGGATGCAGCCTACATTGACGGGGCAGGCCCGTACCGCACCTTCTTCAGCATCATGCTGCCCAACGTGAAGAACGCCATCATCACCGTTTTCCTTTTCTCCTTTGTGTGGAACTGGGGCGAGTACTACCTGTCCAAGCAGTTCCTGGGTTCGGACAACCGGTCCATCATGACCGCCCTGTCCATGCTGAGAATGGACCTGTCACAGGTATCCGCCCTGGCAGGCGTCCAGCTGGGCACCAACCCCGAGAAGATCGTTACCAGAATGCAGGCAGGCTGTCTGCTTACCGCTGCTCCCATGCTTGTTGTGTTCATATTTACCCAGCGTTTCCTGGCGGATTCCATCGAGCACATCGGCATCAAGTAAACTGTTTTCGGATCCTGGGCGTTACAGCCTGATCAATATGTATCATTACAAGGAGGTACCACTATGAAGAAGTTCGTATCCTGTCTCCTGGCACTGGCGATGCTTCTGTCCCTGTGCGCTGTACCCGCGATGGCTGAAGACACCATCAACATCATCTGGTACAACACCGAAGAGACCTACAAGAGCAACCTGGAAGCCAATCCCCAGGCTTTTGATCCCGTCTGGAGCGTCATCCCCGAGTTTGAAGCCAAGACCGGCGTGAAAGTCAACGTCATCGCTGTGGAATGGGGCGACATGCTTTCCACCGCCGCCAGCCGCGTAGGCAATGGCGAACCCGTGGATATCGTGCAGGCCAATGACCAGTCCTTCCCGGTGTATCCTGCCAGGAAGATCGTGCAGCCCATCTCCCAGTATCTGGACCTGAGCAAGGACTGCTTCTATGACAGCGTCACCAATGCCTTCTCCTTCGGCGGCGAAGCCTATGCAGCAGGCAATGACGTTTCTCCCCTGGTTATGTACTACAATGTGGACATGTTCGAAGCCAACGGCGTGGATCTGCCCCGTGATCTGTATGAAAACGGTGAGTGGACCTGGGAAAACTTCCGCCGCGTCTGCAACGAACTGACTGCTGACACCGACAATGACGGCGAAGATGACCAGTTTGGTTTTGGCTACTGGGATACCGACTATGTGTCCTTCCTGGCTTCCAACGGCACCAGCAACCTGATTTACAATGCTGACGGCACCATCTCCACCGGTTACCTGTCTGACGCCGGCATCGAGACCATGACCTTCCTGCAGGAATGCTACTCTGTTGACAAGTGCATGTGGCCCAACAGCGGCGACAGCACCTTCACCGACGGCTGGAACAACGGCAAGCTGGGCATGACCCTGGAATTTGCCTATGCCATCCTGGGCAAGCAGGTTGACGGACAGCTGCCCTTTGAGGTCAACTGGGTTCCCATGCCCAAGGGTCCCTCCGGTGAGGGCGATGTGTGCCTGGCTGGCGTGACCGGCTGGTGCATCGGCATCACCTCTGCCAATCCCGAAGCTGCTGCCACCTTCATCGAAATGAGCGCCCAGATGCAGCTGGAAAGCGCCAACACCGTCAATGTGGCCCGCTACGGCGAGGACAACGTGAACATGATGAACATGCTGGCCGGCAAGGCCCACTTCGTGCCGATCGGCATTGACCAGTACTGGGACAACAACTATACTGTGTTCACCGGACTGCGTTCCAACGAGCCCGTGGTCAACTTCCTGACCAAGGCAGACGAGCAGATCAAGGCCGGTTACGATTCCACCATGAGCAACTGACAGAGTGTTCTGACGATCTGAGATTGCGGGGCCGCTGCTTCCGGCAGCGGCCCCTTTTGACAAAGGAGGAGCGGAAATGCATATGGGTAAAATGGTAGCCGCCGTGGGAATGGTGGTTATGCTTGGCACAGCGTGTCTTCATACGGCAGCAGCTGATATCCAGCTCCATGAGGAAAGGGATTTTCCCGACAGGAGCTGGGATATACACGAGGCAAAGTATACGGTATTTGCCAAACCGCCGGTGGGATGGGTAGGGGATGTGATGCCCATGGCCGGGGACGAAGCATCCGGCCAGCTGCGCCTGTTTTATCTGCAGGACTGGCGTGACAATGCACCGACATATCATCCGTTCCATTCTTTTGTGACAGAAGACCTGGTGCATTATACGTATCTGGGGGAAGCCATCCCCACCACCAATCTGACAGACTATGACCGTGCCCTGGGCACCGGATCGGTGACTAAAATCGGGGACACATATCATGCCTTCTATACAGGGAACAATCCTCTGCTCTTCAGCCAGGGAAAGCCCCGGGAGTATATCCGCCACGCGGTGAGCCAGGACGGGGTAAACTTTGTCAAGCTTGAGGAGGAAACCTTTACCGCCTCCCAGGAGGATGGATACAGCATAGAGGATTTCAGGGATCCGTTCCTCTTCTACAATGAAGAAAAAGAAGAGTACTGGCTGCTGATCATGGGCATCCGGAAGGGACAGGCTGTGGTGGCGCGCTACCGCTCTGTGGACCTGTCTTCATGGGAACTCATGGAGCCGCTGCTGATCCCCGGTACGGCCAGCTGCGAGTGCCCTGACCTGTTCAGGTGGGGGGAATGGTGGTACTGCGTCTATTCCACGGACTGGGAAACCCGCTACATGAGGGCATCTTCCCTGGAAGGCCCCTGGGAAAAGCCGCCCATGGAGTCCTTTGACAGCCATGCCTTCTATGCGGCCAAAACCGGGGTCCTGAACGGAAAACGGTATCTGTGCGGCTGGATCGCCACCAGGGGCGGATACTCCGGGGAATTCAAGGATTCCTCCCAGTGGGACTGGGCAGGCAACATGGCCATATTCCAGCTGGAACAGGATGAAGAGGGCTGGCTGTCCATTCATCTTCCGGATTCTGTCAGGGAAGCTTTCGGTGAACCCCAGCCCATAAACGGCATGCTGGTGAGTGCGGAAGGAGCAGCGGAAGGAAACAGCATAACCATTACAGCTGACCGGGACGGCGGCGGCGCAGTCTTTGACAGCCTGCTGGATGTGCCCGTGCTGATTTCCGCGGACGTGACCATCTCAGAAGGGGTCCGGGGCGCCGGATTCTCCTTTGGAAGTGCAAAGTACCTGCAGGCCCTGGCGGTGGAGCTGGACATGAAATACGGTCTTCTGCGCTATGATAATTCCACCGTGGCCCGTATGCGCTACACCCAGGAATCCACCAGAATCAGCAGAAAAATCCAGACGGAAAACAGAACCTATCACCTGGATATCCTCATCGACAACGATGTGGCTGTCTTTTTCCTCGACAACCGGGAAGCCCTGTCCACAAGGATCTACCGCATGCCCGGCAAGCCCTGGGGTGTGTATGTCAGTGACGGGGAAGCGCAATTTGATAATCTGACCATGCGTCTTCTGAAGGAATGAATGAAATGAAAGAAAACATGCTGGAAAAGGCAAATGCTTTTATTGCCTCAAACAGTGAGACCGTCAATCCCCGCTACCGTCCCCGTTTCCATGCCACCGCCCCTGTGGGCTGGATCAACGACCCCAACGGTTTCTTCTATGACGGGGCCTGGTATCATCTTTTCTATCAGCATTATCCCTATGAAGCCAGGTGGAACGACATGCACTGGGGCCACTGGCGCACAAGGGACCTGGCAGGCTGGGAAAACATGCCGGTTGTCATGGCGCCGGACCAGGCATATGACGAAAGCGGCTGCTTTTCCGGCTCTGCCGTGCCGGACGGCCGCGGAGGAGCACACATCCTCTATACCGGTGTCAGCAGGAACCATACCCTTCAGCAGCAGTGCTATGCCCACTTTGACGGGGAGAAAGTCACCAAGAGGGAAACGAATCCTGTCATTCCCTTTGAACTGCTTCCGGACGGCTACAGGGCCAATGATTTCCGGGATCCGTGCCTGATGCGGACAGAGAACGGATACATGGCTGTCATGGCTGCAAAAAGCCGGGAGGGCGGCAGGCTGGTGAGCTTCTCCTCCCCGGACATGAAAACGTGGAAATACGAAAATGTGTTTTGTGTAACGGAAGGGATCATGCCGGAATGCCCGGATGTGCTGACGGTGGACGGGAAAACAGCCGTCCTGTATTCCTGCGTGGAAGAAAAGGAAAGACTGGCAGAGAGAGGCCGGCCTGTCCTGTACGCCCTGGGGAGCTTAAGTGATGACGGCAGCGTATTTACCCCTGAAACCTGGAGACGGGTGGACCATGGAAGAGAGTTCTACGCCGCCCAGACCTGTGAGGGGGAAAAGGGCGAAAGGATCATCATCGGCTGGATGGCTTCCTGGGATACGGAGTATCCCACCGTGCCCCTGAACCATGGCTGGAGCGGCATGATGTCGCTGCCCAGGGTCCTCCACAGGGACGGAAGCCGCCTGAACCAGAAACCGGCAGAGGGCCTTACACGTCTGCGGGGCGAGAAAACATGCCTGACAGCTGAACTGAACCGGAACGGGGCAGCCCTCCGGGGCATCGGGCTTAAGCACGGAGAAATCCGTTTCCAGGCGGATGTTTCAGACGCGTCCTCTGTGACCCTCAACGTGATGGAGGATGCCGGTGAGCGCGTATCCCTCACCTGGCATAAAAATACCCTGACACTGAACCGTGAGCATGTTAAGGTCAGCAGAAACTGTTTTGTCCCTGAGGTCCATATGCCTCTGTATGCCATGGAGGGAAGGATCGACATGACGGTTTATGTGGACGGCTGCTCCGTGGAAGTGTTTGCCGGCGGGGAAGTCATGTCTGCGCTGGCCTTCCCTGAGGGGGATGCCTACGATGTGTCGGTGGAAGCGGCAGGAAAGGCTTTTGTAAAAGCCGAATGCTGGAAAATGCGGTAAGAGAGATCTCTTGATATGCAACCTAAGCAAAAAGGCGGCGGAACAGGACAACACCTGTTCCGCCGCCTTTTATGGATCCGCTGGCGCATACGCCCGGCTGCTTATCTGAACTCCAGTTCCTCCAGCATGGTGACATAGTCAATGCCGGGGGACTGTGCGTCAGGGGCAGGAGAAGAATCCGTGTCTCCTTCAAACCTGTGCAGCCAGGGTATCTCCAGTTGCGTTTCCGTTTCCATTCAAAGCCTCTCCTTTGCGGTTCGTCAGTCTGGGTGCATCTTACTCTTTTTGCCCTCATGCCGCAAGGGCAAAGCGCAGGGCCTGTTTAAGCCTGTCTGCCCGTGCCTCCCTTTGGAGAATAGACCTTCTGCCTGTCAGAGAGGATCAGGAGCCCGAAGCCCAGGGCAAAGAAGATGGCCAGGGATGCCACGGCAATATTGATGGTGCCGCCGGCCAGTTTTACGGAAGCAATGACGGCGGAGCCCAGGAAGGAGGCACCCTTGCAGAAGACATCGTAGAGCCCGAAGTATTCCCCGGAATTTTCCGGCGGGATGATCTTGGAATAGTAGGAACGGGAGAGTGACTGTATGGAACCCTGGAAGCAGCCCACACCGAAGGCAAGGACGCCGAAATGCAGAAGGGTCTGAAGTCTCAGGGCGTACAGGCACACCAGGAAGTATCCGGCAATGCAGGTGAGGATCAGCGGAACGGTCCTGTACTTTCTGGACAGTCTTGCAAACAGCAGGGAACCGCCCCAGGCCACCACCTGTGTGGCCAGAAGGAAGATCACCTGTCCCACGGTGGGCAGGCCCAGGTCTGTGCCGATATTGATGCAGTTGTCAATGATGGTGCCCACACCGTCAATATAGAAGAAGAAACCGATCAGGAAGAAGAGCACCTTTCTGTCCTTGAGGGCAATGGTCTTAAGCGTGCGGAAGATGCCCCCGAAAACCTTCTTTGCCGAGGTCTGGTCTGCGGGCACGAAGTTTTTCTGCCGGTAGTTGCGAAGCAGGGGGACAGTCACCATGATCCACCACAGGGCCGTGACGGTAAAGCCGATGAACTTGGACAGGCCCTCGGAGAGAATGCCCACCATGTCCGGCCCCAGGACATAGGAGATCAGGGCAATCAGGAAAGGAATGCAGGAACCGATATAGCCCCAGGCAAACCCGTAGGAGGAGACCTGGTCCATCCTCTCCTCCGTGGTCACGTCGTTGAGCATGGAGTCGTAGACGGTCAGTGAAGTGGAGTACAGGATCTTGGTGAGGACGTACACCACCAGGAACACCGGCCAGGTGGTGACAAAACCGTTGAGGATGCAGCCGATGGCACCCGCGGCCATGGCGGTTCTGAAGAAGATCTTTCTTCTGTCCTTCCGGTCCGCCAGGGCACCGATGATGGGGCCGATGAGTGCCACCATGATGGTAACGATGGAGACGGCCAGGGAATAGTAGGCGGTGGCCCTGTCGCCGGAGATCTGGCCTGCCCCCTCGCCGATGGCCAGGTTTTTAAACCAGATGGGAATCAGGGAACATGCCAGCATGGTATAGGCGGAATTGCCAACGTCATAGAGAACCCAGGAAAACTCCTGCTGGTTGAGGCCCCGGAAAGGCGGGAGCCCGTTGAGAAACGCAAAAAGCTTGTTTTTCATGCCAAAAGACCTTCTCAGTTTTTTTATGTGTTCCTATGATGCCATAAAACGGAGGGGATTGCAAGGAGCAATTCCTCTGCGGCATGAAGGGGAGGAAGGGATGGAGGCAGTCCGGACAAAAAAAGGACCGCGGGGACGGGGTGTGTCCCGGGGTCCGTGCTGACTTAAAGAAACAGCCAAAGGAATGTGTCATGCCTTTGCCCTGATTGCTGCCAGGATTTCCCGGATCCTTTGCCGGTCAGGCTTTCCGGACGCCGTCAGGGGTATTTTTTCCACCCGCTGTAT
>CAMOVR010000058.1 GCA_946627565.1 uncultured Clostridia bacterium | reverse complement strand
TGCTTCCGGGTCTGAGCGTTTTCTTTCTGTCCGGTCACACGGGTCCCCGCATTCAGGCTTCCGCACAGATGGCGTGAATCCATGAAAGTACCTGGCCTGGATAATCCGCTTCGCAGTGGGGCTGGTCCCATACCAGGGCATAGTCCACCGGGAAACCGGCATTCTGCAGCCTGACAGCCAGTGTCATGGCGATGCTCAGGGATGTATCGGCATCGCAGGCACCCACCCGGATTCTGTAATACCGGGCCTGTCTGCTCTGTTCATCCGCAGCAATAAAGTCCATGGGATTGGTGAGATAGATTCTCTCCGCCAGTTCTGCATCCCCGGAAACGTCAAAAGCATCTGCGTACTTTTCTGCTTCTGCAGGGAAAGCATCCTGAAGGGTTTTCACCACCCTGCCGATTTCTGCGTTAAAGTGCATAAAGTCATGCTGAGGCGAGCCGAACAGCTGGTTTTCGGCGCTGTCATTTTCCAGTTTGTCAAAGGATGTGCAGGGCTTCATGCGGCGCCGGTGATGAAGCACATAGGCGTCCAGATCCGTGACGGCGGCCTTTTTCCCGTCCCACGCAAGCCAGGACCGTTTATCCGTCCCCTGCCTTTCCGCCATAGCCGGCTTCATCTCAGAAGACGGCACACCTCCCGGACCTGCTTGATGCGCAGGTCCGGGCGCGGGTGCAGGCACCTTATAGGTGCAGCACCCCTTAACGTAGTCTTCCGCGGACCCGTTTTCCGGAAGGCTGCCCGCGTCCAGGCGTGTCAGATACTCCGTGGCGGCATGGCTTATGCAGGCCATCAGATAATCATAGAATGCACCGCTGCGCCCGTCTGCATGCAGCGTCAGGGCTTCACCGGTCACAGGATGCTTTAAACAGAGGCTGTTTACATATGTCACATACCGGGATGCCAGTTCCCTGGAAAGGGCTTCCTTGAAGGGCGTCATGGTCTCTGCCCTGCCGGCATGAGAGTCCTCACATGTCTTATCCGCCCCAAAGCACCACTCATAGGCCATATCAGCGTGCTCCAGATCGATGATCGGGCAGTAGATCTGGGAAGCAAACACGGCATCACTCTCATCCATATACGCGCCTGCCGCCTCAAGATAAGAGTTATACCGACTGTTGTCCCCCGTAACACCCAGCAGTGTGCTCATGGCTCCGCCGGCGCTCCAGCCCACGGAGATAATCCTGTCAAAGTTTCCGGGCAATGCCGCCCTGTTGTGCCTGAGAAACCGGATGGCGGTTTTCAGATCCACCAGGGAAACGGGTGCTTTGCCCACCGGCTTTCCCTCTGCATTGCGGCTTTCCCTGCCCCTGCACCCACAGGTGACATAGATCAGGCCGTCTTTCAGATACGGCTCCGCATAGCATCTGGGACCGCCAAGCCAGGTGTGGGGCATCTGCATGTATCCCGCGGAATTGTTTTCAAACACAATGGGAACCTTCCTGCTCTCCTCCGTGGGCGTGCCGTCCGGATGCATATACGCCCGGGGCACGAAAACCGACAGCCGCTGGAAAGCCGGCACGTCGGCCTTTTCCGTATAAAGAATATCCTTAAGGCACCAGCAATCGTATGTTTCGCTGAAGGACCATTTATCCCGGCAATCGGACAGTTCCATGGTACGATTGGCAACCGGGACATCATCTTGCATGGGGACCATATATCCATCCTCCTTATTCTTACGTCAGGGGCGCCCTGAAAGCATGCTTTCACTTTCAGGCCATTGACCTGCCCAGGATGAAACAGTACCATGAACACCGTTATCATAAAGGCCGCAGTATTCCGCCGCATGCCAGGACCGGCAGACAGTATATGCTTCTCCATCCGTTTTTGTGTACCTGCTTTTTTCTGTCCGCCCCTCCCCGGATGCTTCCGGAAACTCCCTGCCCTGAAAGAACTGATACAGCAAAAAGGAGAACGTACCGTGAAAAAGAATCTGGCACTCTGGCTTGTTTTTATGATGATCCTCCCTGTATGTGCATGGGGAGAAGAAACATCTGAACCTGACATCCGGCCCTGGACCGGCATATGGAGCGATAAAAACAATGACCGCGCCTTCTTTACCATTCTTCCCATGAGCGGCGCCTGGACGGATGACCGGATGGGGGAAGAGCCTGAGGACGGTGCACTGATTGTTCAGATGCACTGGGGATCCTCCGCATACGAAGCGACGGATTACCGCATGACCGGCCTGCTGGATGCATCCGGAAATGTGCTGGCCTACACAAACGGCCTGCTTACGGAAATCGACCTTTCCAAAGAAGGGGAAGATCAGGTAACGCTGCTGGAAGATGCCGGGGAAGGCGCCTTCACCATGGACGACAGCGGAAAGCTTGCCTGGAAGGATTCCTGCTTATTCCAGGCAGACGAATTTGTTCTCACCCGTGAAGAAATCCCTGTGCCTAGCGCAGAAGAGATCGCCGGCTCCTTCTTCCGGAAAATCGCCGGGCTTGAAACAGGCAGCGCAGGAGCCGACCTCAAGAAAGCCCAGCTGGTGCAGGAGATCTTTTCCTTCTGCGGCATGTATTCCTTCTGGTGCGCAGATGCAGCCGCCCTGGCCGCTGAAATGAACGCTGCCTGTGACAGTCTTTCGGATGAAGAAGCTGCCGCCTATGATGCCAATGCCGGCGATGTCCTGGAAACCCTGCTGAGCCTGACGGATGAGAACACGGAAACAGACGGCATCTATGCAGATGCAGGCGTAGAGGAAAGCATCCTTGCCCTCAGGCACGACATGTCCGCCAGAATGTCCCTGGAGACCCTGGTCCACATGGCCGAAACCCTGGAAAATACAGGAGATATGTAAAAGCTGCGGCATACCCTGCTATCAAGAAGATCCGGAGACTGCACCTTACGTGTGCAGCCTCCGTCTTTATTTCCCCTGCCAGTTGAAAAACATTTTCCGTACACACTCAAGCAGGCAGGAAGACAGCATAGAGCGGAGTATATCCGTCTTCAGAAGAATCTCAAAAACCGGACCCACACCATGTTTCATCCGGCCGGACCCCGGCCGCAAGGAATCTGAAAGGAGCAATCCGAATGGATCTTACCCGTATCATAGCAAAGGGGGCCGAACTGCATCTTGTGGCCCTTATGGTGACCAGCCACGGCGAGCAGCTGATCCGCTACAACTGGGATGATGACGCCAGGCGCAACATCTACTCTGCCTCCAAGAGCTTCACCTCCGCCGCCTTTGGCATTGCCATGCGGGAAGGCCTGGTTTCCCTGCATGAGAAGGTCACGGACGCCTTTGAGAAGGATCTGCCTGACGACGTATCAGATCACCTCCGGAAGGCGGAGCTGCGGGATCTGCTGACCATGCAGCTCGGTCAGCGCACAGCTTCCCTCATGGGCGGCCAGAGGCCCTTTTATGCGGAAGACGACTGGGTGAAGCTTTCCCTCTCCCTTCCCTTTGAGGATGCGCCGGGAACCCGCTTTGTCTACAACAATGTGGGTCCCTACCTGGCAGGCGTACTCATCCAGAGGCGGGCCGGATGCGATCTGGTTTCCTACCTTATGCCACGTCTCTTTGAGCCCCTTGGCATCCGCCGGCCCATGTGGGAAAAAGACCCGATGGGATATACATTCGGAGCCGGGGGCCTGTTCCTGAATCTGCCTGAACTCCATAAGCTGGGGATGCTGTATCTTCAGGAGGGAGCCTGGAACGGCCGGCAGCTGGTGCCGGCAAGCTGGGTCCGGGAAAGCACCTCCCATCAGGCGGACAATGACAGTTACGGCTATGGCTATCTGTTCTGGCGCGGGGAGCACAACTCCTACAGGGCAGACGGGAAATACTGCCAGTGGTCCGTTGTCCTTCCCGACCGGGATGCCGTCATCTCCGTCATGGCCGAGTGCCGGGATGGCGAGAAACTGACACGCCTGGTCTTTGATGAGATCTACCCGTATCTGTAAGAACCTCTGAACCGCTTTCTCTTGTCCGTCCTTGCGCTTTTTTCTCCCCGTGCATAAGATGGGACATGATACAGCGCAGATGCACTGATATTACTTTCACAAAGGAGACTTTCCATGAGCAGTCAGAATGAAATGGTCAGCCGGCGTAACCGTCTCCTGGCCCAGAAAACCATCCGGGGCCTGGAGAGCAGGAATATGACCGGCTACTTCGCCGAAAGCAAAGAAGAAGCCCTGAAAATCGCCCTTTCCCTTATCCCGGAAAACGCTTCCGTTACCATGGGCGGCTGCATGAGCGCCCGGGAAATCGGTCTGGTGGACGCCCTTGAGGCTGGCCCGTATCATTTCATTGACCGGGACAGGTACGAGGACAAGCGGGAAGCCATGCTCCTGGCCTATGACGCCGATGTGTACCTGGCCAGCGCCAATGCCATGACCGATGACGGTGTTCTTGTGAACATCGACGGCAACTCCAACCGGGTATCCGCTATCGCCCAGGGACCCAGAAAGGTCATCTTCATCGTGGGCATGAACAAGGTATGCTCCGATCCGGATGCCGCCATGAAGCGTGCCCGCAATGTGGCCGCTCCCACCAACGCCCAGCGCTTTGGCCTGAATACCCCCTGTGCAAAACTGGGAACCTGCATGGACTGCAAATCGCCGGACACCATCTGCTGCCAGTTCCTCATCACCCGCTTTTCCCGGCACAAGGACCGCATCCACGTGATTCTGGTGGATGAGAATCTGGGGTTCTGATATGCGCCTGACCACACTGTGCTATATGGAAAAAGACGGCTGCTGGCTTATGATGCACCGGGTGCGCAAGCAGCAGGATGAAAACTCCGGAAAATGGATCGGCATCGGCGGCCATCTGGAAGACGGGGAAAGCCCGGATGAATGCATGCTCCGGGAGATCCGGGAGGAAACCGGACTTGCCCCCGAAGGACTCCGGCTCAGAGGCATACTGACCTTCATTCTTCCGGACTGGGGGGATGAACTCACCTTCCTGTACACCTGCCATGCCAAGGGGGACAGCCTGCCGCCCCTGCCCGACTGCCAGGAAGGCGTCCTTCAGTGGGTGCCCCTTGACCGTGTGACGGACCTTTCCCTCTGGGAAGGCGACCGCATTTTTCTTCCCCTTCTCTTATCCCGCACGGACCTGTTTTCCCTGAAACTCATCTACGCCCCCGGCGGCAGTCTCGTCCGGGCCGTTCTTGACGGGGAAGAGGTGCCCGTGCTTCCCGGCACGCCGGGATGAAAAAACTGTAATTTGCAGAAAACTGTCCGCTTAATTCCGTAGAACGGCAGAAAAAGAACAGATATACTGTTTTCTGAAGTATTCAATCAGCAGGAGGAGCTTGACATGTCCGTTCAGACAGACAAAATGCCCAGACTGGGTTTCGGCCTTATGCGTCTGCCGCAGAAAGACGGTGCCATCGACCACAGCCAGGTCTGTGAAATGGTGGATGCCTGCATGGCAGATGGATTCAACTACTTTGACACAGCCTATGTGTACCACAGCGGAAACTCGGAGACGGAAATCCGGGAAGCCCTGGTCAAACGCTATCCCAGAGAAAGCTTTTACCTGGCCACCAAGCTGCCCGCCTGGTCCATGCACGCTCCGGAAGACCGGGACCGCATCTTCAATGAACAGCGTCAGCGGTGCGGCGTGGAATACTTTGACTTCTATCTGCTCCACTCCATCGAAGACGGCAGCAATTACGAGACTTACGAAAAGCTGGACTGCTTTACCTGGGCGCTTGAGAAAAAGGCAGCGGGCCAGATCCGGCATTTCGGTTTTTCCTTCCACGGTTCACCCCAGCTTCTGGAAAAGCTGCTGGATGATCACCCCCAGGTTGAGTTTGTCCAGATCCAGCTGAACTATGCCGACTGGAGCAATCCGGTGGTGCGGTCCGGAGAACTGTATGAAATCCTGCTGAAGCGCAATATCCCCATGATCATCATGGAGCCCGTCAAGGGTGGCAACCTGGCCAGCCTGAAGCCGGAACTGGAAGCCATCTACAAAGCCCTGCGTCCGGATGCTTCCATCGCCTCCTGGGCCCTGCGCTACGCTGCTTCCCTGCCCGGTATCATGACCGTGCTCTCCGGCATGAGCAATATGGACCAGGTCCGGGACAACCTGAACACCTTCAGGAACTTTGAGCCCCTCAGCAACGCCGAAAAGGGCGCCGTGGCAGAGGTAACCTCGGCCATGCTCAGCACGCCCCTGATCGGGTGCACAGCCTGCCGTTACTGCACGGACGGGTGCCCCATGCACATTTCCATACCGGATATCTTCCGGGCCATCAATACCCTGCGCCTGTATCCCAATGACTGGCGCTCCCGCAATTTCTACAAAAACCTGCTTTCCACCAGCGGCAGGGCGTCTGACTGTATCGCCTGCGGCCAGTGCGAAGGCGTCTGCCCCCAGCACCTGCATATCATTGACCTGCTGAAGGAAGCCTCCGGCATTCTGGATAAGAACGACTGATCTGACAGCCCTTCCCCTGATCTGATTTATCATGCCAGACACGTCCGGATCCTGACCGGACGGAAAAGAGGTGCTGTATGGAACATCGTACATCCACCCTGGATCTGACCCTCAGGCACGCCGACGGGACGCCCGTTGGCGGGCAGAGCATCCAGGTTCACCAGAAAACCCATGACTTTCTCTTTGGCTGCGGCGCCTTTGACGCGGTTGCCCTGATGCGCGTTCCCAAAGAAAAACGGTCTTTCCTGGAGGAGAGGATGCACAAATGGGTCCGCCTCTTTAACTACGGCACCCTGCCCTTTTACTGGGGACGCTATGAGCCTGAGGAAGGCAAAACCGTGGAAAAGCCCACCATGGAGGGAGCCCGGTATCTCACGGAAAAGGGCGTCCGGGTAAAGGGCCATCCCCTGTGCTGGCACACCGCCTGTGCCCCCTGGCTGCTGAATTATCCGGATGATGTCATCTTTCAGAAACAGATGGACCGCATCCGCAGGGACGTGACCGCCTTTAAGGGAACCATAGACATGTGGGACGTGATCAACGAAGTCGTCATCATGCCCGACTTTGACCGCTATGACAACGCCGTCACCCGCATCTGCCGTCTCAGGGGCCGGGTGCCCCTGGTCAAGGCCTGCTTTGAAGCGGCCAGAGCATGCAATCCGGATGCCGTGCTGCTCATCAACGACTTCAACACCAGTCCCCGCTATGAAGAGCTCATTGCGGAGCTTCTGGAACATGATGTGCCCATCAGCGCCATCGGGATCCAGTCCCACCAGCACCAGGGCTACTGGGGCAGGGAAAAGCTGGAGGATGTCCTCAGCCGCTTCTCCCGCTTCGGCCTTCCCATTCATTTCACGGAGAACACCCTGATTTCCGGCGATCTCATGCCCGGCCATATTGTGGACCTCAACGACTGGCAGGTGGAATCCTGGCCTTCCACGCCGGAGGGCGAAGAAAGACAGGCCCGGGAAGCTGCCGAGATGTACAGCATTCTCTTTGCCCATCCCCTGGTGGAAGCCATCACCACCTGGGACTTCACGGACGGATGCTGGCTGCACGCTCCTTCGGGCTTCCTCCGGGAGGACAATTCGGAGAAACCGGTCTATCATACCCTGGAAAAGCTCATCCACGGGGACTGGGAGACACATCTGACACTTTCCAGCAGTGAGGACGGCCGGATTTCCTTCACAGGTTTCCACGGTGACTATGAAATCACCGCGGAAGGCAGGACCGTTTTCCTGCACCTTGGCAGGGAAAACCAGCAGCTGACGGTGACCATCTGACAGATTTCTTACCCATGCGAAAAGCCGGGCGTATGCCCGGCTTTTCGTGTTTCAGTTCCCTTTCAGCCCTTGATATAGCGTTCCCGGATCTCCGAAATCACATGGGACACGCTCTTTTCCACGGTTCCTTCCTTAAAGGGATTGAGGAGATGGCCGTGCTCCAGCAGCTCAAAGTATCCTTTCGTGCCGCCGGCCCGGCAAAGACGCAGGTAATCCTCCCAGGCCGCAGTGCGGTCCGTCTTCATGCGGCCGTAATACTGGAAGGCGCACATCTGTGCCAGGGCATAGTCAATATAGTAGAAGGGATAGAGGAAGATATGCTGTTTCTGCATCCAGAAGCCGCCTTCTTCCAGGAATTCCACCCCGTCATAATCCCGCCAGGGCATGTAGGTCTTCTCAATCTCCCTCCACACATGCCGGCGCTGCATGGCCGTCATGTCGGGATCTTCATACATCCGGTGCTGGAACTCATCCACGCAGGCCATATAGGGCAGCACGGAAATCGCCCCGATCAGGTGGGCCGTGACATAGTCCCCGCTCTTTTTCCCGAAGAAAAGGTCCATCCAGGGATAGGCGAAATGTTCCATGCTCATGGAGTGGATTTCATTGATTTCCGAAGTGGAGCCGCTGAGCATGCTGACAGGAATGCTGCGCATGGCCAGATATCCCTGGAAAGCGTGGCCTGCCTCATGGGTCAGCACGTCCACGTCCGCGCTGGTGCCGTTGAAGTTGGAGAAGATGAAGGGAGCCTTATACCCGGGGAAGCGGGTCATGTAGCCGCCCAGCCGTTTTCCGGGCCGGGTCTTCAGGTCAAAGAGATGGTAGCGGACCATGAAGTCAAAGAACTCCCCGGTCTCCGGGCTCATTTCCCGGTACATGTTCCTGGCCTTTTCCACCAGTTCTTCCTCTGTTCCCTCCGGATCCGCGTTCCCCTCCGGGAAAATCAGCGCTTCATCGTAATAGCAGAGGCGTTCAAGACCCAGGCGGGCACACTGTGCCTGGCGGAGCTCCTGCATGAAGGGGGTGACCGTCTCAAGGATCTGTTTCCGGAAGGCAGCCGCGTCATCCCTTGAATAGTCAAACCGGCGCCGTTCCAGATAGGCCATGGAGGTATAATCCTCAAACCCCAGCTTCCGCGCCATGCCGCTTCTCAGATGCACCAGTTCATCGTACTGCGCATCCAGCTTCGGGCTGATTTCCTCATAAAGGGCCGCCCAGGCGTGAAATGCCTCACGGCGCTCTTCCCGGTCCGTGCTCTCCATGTGCTTGAGCAGACCGTAAAAATTGCATTCCTCGCCCCGGAAGGTGGTGCGGGCCATGGCACTGTCCTTCTGGTATGCCTGGCAGATTTCACCTTCCCGGATCATGTCGTCCACAATGCGTTCATCCGTTGTGCGCAGGTCCGCATCCAGAATGCGCATCATCTGGGGACCGAATTCTGCCTCAAAATCCTTCCGGAAGGCGCTGGACACCAGGGCTTCCTTCCAGGCCTTTTCCGCCGGAACAAGCCTGGCGCTCTGCTCACGGATGGAACGGATCTCTTCCTCATAGAAGGCATCCCCGGTGTCGATGGTGTTGCGGACAGAGCAGATGCTGGAAAGAGTCCTTACCTCCGTCTGCTTATCCTGGACATCAAAAAACACCTGCCTGGCCTGGGCATAGTCCGCGGCCTGGCGCATACGCTTCGCGCAGCTTCTGAGGGTCTTTTCCAGCCCTTCCATATCCGGATGCCGGTAGGGCATATCCTGAAAACTGACCATATCGCAATTGCTCCCTTCGTATATGTGTGCCAGCATTGTATCACGTCCCTGCTGTTTGGCAACAGCGCAGAAAACCCGAACGTTGCGCCGGGCTGCCCGTTTCCAGTTCCTTTTTTCCCGCCGGTGCCTGTGCCGTCCCGACCCGTCCCGACCCGGAGCGCAAACCGCATTGACGCAGGTTATCCTGCTGTGTTATACTGACTCCGTTTTCCGAACAATACCCGTGTTTTTTCGGATAAACGTTTTGTTTTCAGCCCTATTTTATAGAAAAGAGGCGGGGAATGATGACACGAAAAAAGCACATCTGGCTGCTTCTGGTTCTCCCTGGCGTCCTGTTTCTGGTCGTCTTCATGCTGATCCCGCTTTTTTCTGTCCTGCTCTCCACGTTTTTCCCGGACACGGGCTTTACCCTGGATAACTACGTTTCCCTGATCGGGTCCGTATATTTCCAGCAGGTTTTCGGCCGCAGCGTCCGCCTGAGCCTTCTGAGCACCCTGATCTGTGCGCTGCTGGGTTTTCCCTCGGCGTACTACATCAGCCGGTATTCCAGGCACCGCGGCCTGATGATGGCCCTGGCGGTCTTCCCCATGTTCACCAGCCCTGTCATCCGCTCCTTCAGCTGGATGGTCATCCTGGGCAGGAAAGGCATCGTCAATTCCTTTCTGGTGGCCTCCGGCCTCTTTGCCAGGCCCCAGTCCCTTCTCTACAACGAATTTTCCATGACCGTGGGCTTTGTGCAGCTCTTTCTGCCCCAGATGATCCTCTCCCTGCTGGGGGTCATGGATTCCATCCCCGGAGATCTGACAGAGGCTGCAGGGAGCCTGGGCGCCACCCGTATTTCAGCCTTTCTCCGCATCATCTTTCCCCTGTGTGCCTCCGGCCTGGTCACCGGTTCCGTGCTGGTCTTTACCGGCTGCATGACCGCATACACCACGCCCCAGCTGCTGGGCGCCACAGACACCCAGGTGCTGTCCACCATGGTTTACCAGTATGCCATGAGCCTCAGGGACTGGTCCCAGGCCAGCGCGGTGGCCATGGTCATGATTGTCGTCACCATGCTTGTCTCCGGCATCTTCAATCATCTGTCCCGCCGGATCAATCCCCTGGCTGCCTGACGGAAGGAGGCTGAACAATGGCTTTACTGGAGCTTCAACACATCACCGCCGGTTACGGAAAAAACATCATCCTCCGGGATTTCAACCTGGAGGTGGAAAAGGGTGATTTCGTCAGTCTGCTGGGTTCCTCCGGCTGCGGGAAAACCACCACCCTCAGGCTGATTGCAGGCTTCTCCGAGCCGGAAGAAGGAAAGCTTGTCTTCAGCGGGCGAGATATCACCCATGTGCCGCTTCATAAGCGGAATTTCGGCTTTGTCTTCCAGAGCTATGCCCTTTTCCCCCATATGACGGTATATGACAATGTGGCCTTCGGACTTAAGATGCGCCGCGTGCCAAAGGATGAGATGCGCAGACGCGTCCTTGAAATGCTGGAGCTGGTGGACCTGAAGGGCTTTGAGGACCGCTATCCCCGGGAAATGTCCGGCGGACAGCGCCAGCGTGTCGCTCTGGCCAGGGCCATGGTGATCCGGCCGGATCTCATGCTCTTTGATGAGCCCCTCTCCAATCTCGACGCCAAGCTCCGGGTCAAGATGCGGGTGGAGATCCGCCGCATTCAGCAGGAACTGGGGTTCACCGCCATCTATGTGACCCATGACCAGGAGGAATGCTTCGCCATTTCCGACAAGGTTGCCATCATGAACCAGGGTGTCATCGAGCAGATGGGCACCCCTGCAGAGATCTTCAACGGCCCCCGCACGGAATTCATCGCCCGTTTTGTGGGGTTTGAAAACTTCTTTACCATCACCCGTCAGCAGGACATGTGGCAGACGGAATCCGGCATTCCCGTCCGTCTCAGCTCTTCTCCTGCCAGGGACACCTGCAAAGCCTGCATCCGCCCGGAGGACGTCCAGATCGCAGGCAGCGGCTCCCAGCTGGAAAACGGTGTCCCGGGTCTTGTCACGGTGGCCACCTTCCTTGGCCGTATGGTGCAGTACAATGTACGCACGGACATCGGGGAGTTTGTGGTGAAAACCGAACAGTCCCAGGTTTATTCCATCGGTTCCGCCGTCAGGCTGGGGCTGAGAGAGAATAAAATCATTCCCATTCTTTCCTGAAACAGTTCCACAGGGGCTGTTTCACAGCAGGTCCACTACATGTTTAAGGAGGTCCCTTCATGAAAAAGCTTCTTTCCCTGCTTGCCGCTGTCGTCCTGATGGTGTCCGTCCTGTCCCTGGCTGCCGCCGAGGACAAGCCGTATGCCGGCCAGACCCTGACCATCTCCACCTTTGCCTTCAATGCTGAACTTCTCCAGAAGAACATCTATGATCCCTTCATGGAAAAGACGGGCTGCACCATTGTGGCCGACGGCGCCAACAACGCGGTGCGCGTCTCCAAGATCGCTGAAGCTGCCGAGGGCGACTATGACGTGGTCATCATCGGCGACATGTTCGTCAAGCAGCTCATGGCAGAGGGCAAGATTGACACACTGGATGCCTCCGCCCTGACCAACCTTGACAGCATCTACGAGGCTGCCCGCGCTCCCATGGGCGAGGGATACGGCCCCGCATATACCTTCAACCGCCTGGGCATTGTCTACAATCCCGCCGACTGCCCCGTGGAAATCACCAGCTTTGCCGACCTGTGGAATCCCGAGCTGGCTGACTACATCGCCATCCCGGCCATCACCAACACCTCCGGCCCACTGTTCTACTACGGTGTTGCCGCTGCCTTCGGCCTGACCCCCGGTGCGGACGATGATGCCATCTTTGCCAAGCTGGCTGAACTCAAGCCCAATGTAAAGTCCACCTATACCTCCGCCAACAACACCATCTCCATGCTCAACCAGGGTGAAATCGCCGTGGCGGTTCTTCTGGACTACTCCTACACCACCGCCAAGGCTGCCAATCCCGATTACGTATGGGTGAACCCTGCAGAAGGCCTGTACGGCGGCTACAACATGCTCAACATCGTCACCGGTTCCAAAAACAAGGAACTGGCCCAGCTTTTCATCGACTATTACCTCAGCTATGACGTTCAGTATGCAGAGGCCATGGACGGCGTGGACAGCCCTGTCCGCACCGACATCGAGCTGGATGAAGAGCATGCAAAGAACTTCACCTATGGCAGCATGGTGGAGCAGTTGGTCCTCCCCGACTGGGATTTCGTCACCGAGAACCTGGCCGCATGGACCGTCCGCTGGAACGAAACCTTCGGCGTGCAGTAATCCTTACCCTGCCTGATTCATTCTGAAATCCGCTGACTGAGAGGGGGACCCGACCGTGAAAAAACATCACTTTCTCCTGGGCGCCATCACCCTTATGGTGTATGTCTTTCTCATCGGGCCCCTTCTCATCATCATGGCTTCCTCCTTCGGGGAGCAGAATGCCCTGGTTTTCCCCGGGCAGGGCTTTACCTTCAAATGGTATGCCCAGGTTTTCCAGATGAGTTCCTTCATCAACGCAGCCCTGCTCTCCCTGGAGATCGCCTTTGCCGCCACCGCCATCGCCCTGCTGCTGGGGGTGCCCGCCGCCTACGCCCTGAACCGCTATCCGTTTCCGGGAAAGGGCATTCTGAAAACCCTGTTTCTCTCACCGGTCCTCATCCCCTGCATTGTTCTGGGCTTCATCATGCTGAGATATGTGGTATCACGGTGGAACCTGCCGGTGATCCCGAGCCTTCTCATCGGCCATACCCTGCTGTCCATCCCGTATGTCATGCGGGTAACCACCTCCTCCCTGGCCAATTTTGACTTTGCCATCGAGGAAGCGGCCGGATCCCTGGGGGCTTCCAGGGGGTATGCCTTTTTCCACATCGTGCTGCCCAACATCCGCAGCGGCATTGCCTCCGCCTGCGTCATGGCGGTCATCAATTCCTTCAACAACGTCTCCCTCTCCACCTTCCTGACAGCCCCGGGCATCAAAATGCTCCCCATAGAGATCATGGGGTATGTGGAATACCATTTTGATCCCACCATTGCCGCCCTGGCCACCATCATGATGCTGGCCACCCTGGGCGTCATGCTGGTGATTGAAAAGACCCTGGGCCTGCAGAGCGTTGTCTGATGCAAAGCTGTAACCCCGCATGCGGGGTTTTTCTTTATCCATGCCCATAGAAAAAAGGCCCCGTTTCCGGGGCCTGCACAGATGCTTGACATGCCTGTTTCCGTTCCCTACAATCGGATTTTGTCAGCAATCTTACGTATAACATCATCCGGGACCGCCGCTCCCTGCACGCCAACAACAGCGGCCGAAACACAGCCGGCCAGGTCCAGGGATGCCTGCATTCCCATGCCGGAGGAAAGCCCCAGCAGCATGGCGCCCGCATGGGCGTCCCCGGCCCCTATGGTATCCACCACCTTTTCGGCAGGAAAGGCCGGAACACGAAGCAGCCTGCCGTTTTCAAGGGCCGCGGCGCCTTCCTGTCCCAGGGTGACAATCACGGCGCTTCCTGTCATGGCTGACAGTGCCCGCATGGCTTCCTCTGTATCCTGTTTTCCGCTCAGGGCAAGGGCTTCCGCCCGGTTCAGGTGCAGAACCGGATGCAGGGCCATAAGCCGCTGCGTCAGATCTTCCCGCACCCGCATGCCCCTTGGGCCCGGTGCGTAGAAAATCTGGCCGGCATGGCCTTTTTCAAGCCACTTCACCATATCCCCGCCGTTTTTCTCCTCGATCTCAAGACCGCATACATAGGTCCAGTCTGCCGACCTTTCCCGGACCCAGGCTTCGTCAAAGGTGTACTCCGCCCCGTGCAGGGACAGGAAGGTGCGCTCCCCGCTTTTCTCCACCAGGCAGTAGCAGCAGCCGTTTTCCTGATCCTCAAGCACCGCCGGGGATGCCCAGGGCAGTTCCTTCATATGGGAAAGAACCCAGGGACCGTACAGGCCCTGCAGCCCCACCGGCGCCACCAGACATACATCGGCCCCGGCCCTGCCCAGAAAGCTGGCCACATTCCACGCACAGCCGCCCATAGCCTGCCGCTGCGCGGCCAGACGCATATCCTCTTCCGTCACCGGCAGATGGTCAAGATACAGAATCACATCCACACAGGCTGAACCCAGTACCAGTATCTTTGAATGCATGTTCTTCTCCCCTTTTTCGCGGGCAGTATAGCCCCGCACCCATAACCTGTCAACGGAGGTGCCTCATGCTTTCCCTGATCCGCCAGATTGAACCGGAGCTCATTTCCCTGCGCCGCACCATCCATATGTACCCGGAAACCGGCTGGATGGAAATGCGCACCAGTGCCATCCTCGCAGACAGACTGACGCGCCTGGGGTACCGGGTGCTCACAGGAAGGGAGGCCGTGGCCCCCGGCATGCGCATGGGCATGCCTGACGATGAGGCCCTTGAAAAGCATGCGCAGGATGTGCTGTCCCAGCCCGGAACCCCCGTCCATGCCCTCACGGATGATATGCGCCTGGGCATGACCGGCGTCATAGGGATCCTGGACTGCGGCCCCGGCCCCGTGGTGGCCCTGCGTTTTGACATAGACGCCCTGCCCATGCAGGAGAGGGAAGATGACGGGCACAGACCCCACCGGGAGGGTTTTGACAGCAGAAACAGAGGCTGGATGCACGCCTGCGGCCATGACGGGCACGCTGCCATCGGCATCGGGGTTGCGGAGGTGCTCATGAAGTACCGGGACCGACTCCACGGCCAGGTCCGCCTGATTTTCCAGCCCGCCGAGGAAGGTGCCCGGGGTGCCCGGGCTGTGGTGGGGGCAGGACATCTTGACGGGGTGGACTATTTCATCGGTTCCCATATCGCCCCGGACGATACACTGGATGACGGGGACGTGACCTGCGGCACCTGGGGATCCCTGGCCACCACCAAGATGGACGTGGTCTTTCAGGGGCTGGCGGCCCATGCCGGCGGCTATCCGGAAAAGGGGAAAAACGCCCTGCTGGCTGCTGCCTCGGCCGTGCTTGCGCTGCATGCCATTCCCAGGCATTCCGGGGGACAGAGCCGGGTCAACGTGGGCTCCCTGCATGCCGGAGGCGGGCGCAACGTGGTACCGGACCAGGCTGAGATGCAGCTTGAGGTCAGGGGCGAAACCACAGAGATCAACGCCTACATGGCGCAGCAGGCCAGGAACATCTGCACGGGGGCTGCCCAGATGCAGGATGTCACCTGCTCCATCCGGGTGGTGGGGGAAGCCGAGAGCCAGCACAGCGACCCCGGGCTCATTTCAAGAATCGGGGACGTTGTGCGCCGGGACCTTCCCTTCCTCACCCTCTCCAGTGAACAGAATGCCAGGAACTGGGGCAGCGAGGACATCTCCATCATGATGAACCATGTCCAGGCCCAGGGCGGTCAGGCCACCTATATGCGGGTCATGACCAGACTGGCAGGGGCCCAGCATACCGTGGGATTTGATTTTGATGAATCCGTGCTGGCCAAATCCGTCAGTGTCTTCTGCGCCGCCGTGCTGGACCTGATGAAGGAGACACAGGCATAAAAAGGGAGGGAGCCTCATGCGCATTCTGCTTGACCATGCCCATGTCCTGACCATGCAGGACGGGGATGTACAGTACCCTGACGGCTATGTTCTGGTGGAGGATGACCGGATACATGCCCTGGGACCGTCATCTGACGCGCCGCAGGACGCGGACCGGGTGATTGACTGCCATGGCGGCATCCTTCTGCCGGGCTTTGTCAACCTGCACTGTCATGTCTCCATGGTTCCCTTCCGCACCATGGGGGACGACTGTCCGGACAGACTGAACCGTTTCCTGTTCCCCCTGGAGCGGGACGCCGTCGGGCCGGAGCTGGTCTATCTCTCTGCCCTCTACGGCATAGGGGAAATGCTGCTCAGCGGCATAACCGCCTTTGTGGACATGTATTACTTTGAGGAAGAAGTGGCCAGGGCCGTCTGTGAAACCGGCATCCGGGGATGGCTCGGGGAAACGGTCATCTCCCAGAGCGCCCCTGACGCGGAAAACGAGGCCGCAGGCCTTGCCCGCTGCGAAGCCTTCCTTAAACAGTATGCGGGTCATCCCCTGGTGACTCCCCTGCCCGCGCCTCACGGCACCACCACCGTTTCGGCAGATGCCCTGAAGGCCTGCGGGGAACTGGCCCGGAAATACGATACCCTGCTGACACTGCATGTCAGCGAGATGGATGCGGAAATCCGGCACTTTGAAGGGATGGGAACCACGCCCGTACAGTACCTGGACAGTCTGGGTCTTGCAGACAACCGTCTCCTGGCGGCCCACTGCATCCACCTGACGCAGGAGGATATCCGTCTCATGGCCCAAAAAGGCGTGCGGACAGCGCACTGTGTCGGCAGCAACATGAAGGCGGGCAAGGGCATTGCCCCCATCCGTGACCTGCATCTGCAGGGGGTTCCCTTCGGGTTTGGCACGGACGGCCCTTCCAGCGGCAATACCCTAAGCATCCTGGACCAGATGCGCCTGTTCGCCTGTGCCCAGAAGACCCGCTACCATGACCGCTCCCTTTTCCCGGCCAGCCAGATCCTGCGCTTTGCCACCCGGGGCGGGGCGGAATGCCTGCATGCCCGGGACCGTTTCGGGCAGATCCTTCCGGGGCTTCAGGCCGATCTGGTGCTGGTTTCCCTGGATGCCGCCCATCTCTTCCCGCTGTACAATCCGTACTCCGCCCTGGTATACGGCGCAAACGCTTCGGACGTTTCCCTGGTGATGGTCGGGGGAGAAATCCTGGTGCAGGATCACCGCCTGACCCGGATGGATCTTCCCTCCATCCGGGAAAAGCTCCGCGGCGCCATGGGCCCCTTCCTGCAGGCTGCAGAAAAGTACAGGGACATCATCTGAATCAGATTCCGAAAACCATGTGAAGAAGGGGGATATGTGCCATGGAATACCGGGAAGTCTTCCGCCGGGACGGGACAGATACGGGGCGCAGGGTGGACAAGCATGCCCCGCGGGTGCCCGGTGAATACTATCTGCACGCCATCGTCATTCTCAAGACGGAGGACAGTCCATATGCCGGCACGGGCACAGGGCTGTATGTCATGCAGCAGCGTTCCCTGAAGGCCCGTTTCTACGCCGGAAAATGGGACGTGACCGGAGGCGGTGTACAGGCCGGTGAAACCCCTGCCCAGGCAGCCAGCCGGGAGGCACGGGAAGAACTGGGGCTTGACGTGGACCCTGACCGTCTCCGCCTGTTTCACACCTACCGGGTGGACTGGGATGACGGGACGGGCCTGTTCATCTCCGTCTTTGCCTGCCGGGTTGCCGTTCCCGAAGAAGGCATCCGTTTTGATCCCGCGGAAGTCCATGATGTCCGCATCGTTCCCTTTCCCGTCTTCCGTCAGGCTGTCATGGACCACAACGATGAAGCCTTCGGCGAAGCCCTGGACCGGATAGAAAAGGAAGTGTAGCCTCATGTCTGCCATCTCTTACAGAAACTTCTTTGCCGCCTTTCTTCTCTGCATGTCGCTTATGCACGGCCATGCCCTGTCTGAGGCGGCAGCCACACCCACCCCGGACCCCCGTGCCTTCAGCGTAAACGGGGTTGTATGGGAGACGGATTCGGCATCCCTGCGGATTACCGTGGAAAGCTGCACCATAGGCACTTCGTCCGGATACCTGACCACCATATGGATGCAGGATCCGGCGAAACAGATCTGCAAGGCATCTTCCCGCTTTCATCTGGAGCTGAATACCGCAAAGGACCTGGCTGACAGGCTCCCCGGGGCAGCCCTTGTCATCAACGGGAGCGGGTATGTATCCCCCACCTATCCGGATATCCCGGGCAATTATCCGGGCACCAGCGAAAACTATTACTATACGCCCCTGGGTTCCGTAACCGTCACAGGCGGCACTGTGTACCGCTGCCTTCCGGGTGTCCCCTACTACGGTCTGACGCTGCAGAAAGACGGCCTGCACCTGCACAACGGCGATGACCCGGAAGAGATTCTTGCCCTCTCCCCCATCCAGACCTGGTCGTTTTATGAACTGTGTCCCATGATCATGGACGGCAGGATCATCCTGGATGAAACCTGGGCGTTTGCCGGCCGCAGCGCGGCCCGTACCATCATCTCACGTCTGCCCTCCGGTGAATACCAGATTCTCACCATGGAAAAGCTGAAACTGACAGATGCCGTTCATGTGCTGCATGAAACCTACCACCCGGACTGGACCTATGACCTGGACGGCGGCCCCTCCAGCGCCCTGTTTGTCAGGGATGAGGAGAGCGGGCAGATGCGCCTGCTGTTCGGCGCCCGCCAGCGCATCGTGGATGTCATGGGCTTTAAGGAACTTGAAGAAGTCAATTCTGAAAAAGGGAAGTAAAAAAAGTATGAACCAGCTGACCCGGAACCTCATCCGCCGCGCCCTGGAGCCTTCCGTCACAAACGGCGCTCCCGGGGAAATGCAGCTGCGCTTCAGCCTGCTGCGTCTTCTGCCGGACAACATGCGCGGGTATCTCCATTATCTGGAAAACGTGCTGACCATGCTGCCCGGGGTCATCTCCGCCCCCCTGAATGCATCCCGCACCGGGGCGGACATCCGCTACGATCCTTCCCGGACGGCCCCGGGAATAATCCTGGACTGGTACCGGAAGTTTCTGGAAGAGGGCATGGACTGCCTGAGCAGCCCGGCTTTTCAGCACATGAGGGAGGAAGAAATCGTCTCCGCCCTGACAGAGAGGATGCAGAGGCACCTTCCGTCTCCATGACCTCCCTTGCAAAAAATGCCCAACTGGCGCATAATACCCTGTGTAAGAAAGAGAGAACGTATCTGCACAGATTCAAGAAAACAGATCAGCACATCAGGAAAAGGAGGGATTACCCATGGCCATTCAGATCATGGTTTATCCAAATCTGCGGGGCAGCCTGCCTCTGCGTGTCGCCCAGGGGCATTTTGCCACCAGCCACAGCCACATCAACTACTACATTGATCTGACCATGACCAAGCACCGCCTCTCGGAGGCCCGGGAAGCGGCCAAGGAACTGACGGCCAAGTACACGGCCACCACCATTATCGACACCATCCTCTGCCTTGACGGCACGGAAGTCATCGGGGCGTGCATGGCCAGCCGTCTGTCGGAAGCCGGCTTCATGAACATGAATGCCCACCGCACCATCTATGTGGTCACCCCTGAGCACACATCCGGAAGCCAGCTCATCTTCCGTGACAACACGGCACCCATGATCGTGGGCAAGCACGTTCTGGTCCTGGCCGCCTCCGTCACCACGGGATACACCACCCAGGCAGCCATTGAGGCCATCCGTTACTACGGCGGATTCCCGGTGGGCATCAGCGCCATCTTCTCCTGCCTGGACAAGTGCGAAGAATTCCCGATCATCAGCATCTACAGCATGAAGCATGACCTGTCGGATTACCGGAGCACATCCTCCCACGACTGCCCCCTGTGCAAGGCGGGCATCAAACTGGACGGTATGGT
>CAMOVR010000057.1 GCA_946627565.1 uncultured Clostridia bacterium | reverse complement strand
CGTCCCTTTCATGGAGACTCTCTGATCGGAGATAATCGTTTTTACATGAAGACCATCTCAGCGTCTGCAGGAGCTTTTTCGCCCAGGCTGAACAGAATGCAATCAGGAGGACAGGATGTTACGGGTAGCAATCGTCGATGATGAGGCAGCGGAGCGTGCAAGGATCCGTGAATGCCTCAACTTCCTGACTGAGGAAGATCATCTGGAATTCGATGTGGATGAATACCCCTCCGGCCTGGCCTTCCTCATGGGGAAAATGAGCGGCTATGACATCGTGCTGATGGATGTGGACATGCCTGACATGAACGGCATCGAGACAGCGCACCATCTGCGGAAGGAAGATCAGTCCGCAGTGCTGATGTTTGTAACCAATATGGCTCAGTACGCGGTGTCCGGGTATGAAGTGGACGCACTGGACTACATCATCAAGCCCATCAACCGCTACAGTTTCGCCCTGAAGATGCGGCGGGCCGTATCCCGGACAACTCCGCAGTCGGACGATGTGCTGAGCGTCAAGTCCGGCAGTACGCTGTACCGTGTGCCCATCTACTCCATCCACTATCTGGAGGTCAGCGGGCACCATGTCACCTATCATACATCCGCGGGCGACTTTACAGAGTACAGTACGCTGAAAGATGTGCGGCAGAAACTCCCCCAGCGCTGCTTTGCCCAGTGCAACCAGAGCTTTCTGGTCAATCTGCGCTGCGTCACTTCCATTTCAAGAGAAAAAATCGTGGTGGATGGCACAGAGCTTTTTGTTTCCAGAAAGATGCGACAATCCTTCCTCACTGCTGTGGCTGAATTCTGTGGAGGTGGCTCCCTGTGATCTCCCTGCATCGCGTGGTGTTTGCCCTGGAGCTGATTCTGGCGGAACTCATCTTTCTGTATCCGCTCCCGAGAAAGAAGCACTTTCCCTGGCGCCTGGCACTGTCTCTGGCCGTGTGTGTCGTCATTTCCAATCTTTTCGTTCTCCATATTCCCGGTGTTCCCGGCGTATTCCTCCAGCTGCTCCGGCTGGTGGCGGTCTACGGCAGCACCATCTGCATGATGTGCTTCTGCTTTGACCGAAAGCCTGCATGCGTGCTGTCTGCCTGCTCCGCGGGCTATGCTGTGGAGCATATCAATTTCCAGATTGTGAAGATCATTGATCTCACCACCGACTTTCCTCTCCCGCTCCTTCCGGGATCGGCCCGCTGGGAGATGATCGAATACCTGCTGCTTCTGCCATCCTATCTTTTCTTCCTGCTGACGCTCGGGCGCTACGCGAAGCGGCATCAGAGCTTCCAGCACAGCGATTCCCGGGTCATGGTGCCCTTTGTCATCATCTTCCTGATCACCATCGGACTGACCCGTGTGGCGGATTTCTTTGGCGACAGCGGCTCCCTCACCGTGTGCTTCTACGCCATCGCCTGCTGCGGCATGGCGCTGGCTGTCCAGCTGATCCTGTTCAATCTGATGCACCTGCAGGCTGAGAAAAACACCATTCAGCTGCTCTGGCAGGAGGATCAGCGGCAATTTGAAATGAGCAAAAAGACCATCGAACAGATTAACATCAAGTATCACGATCTGAAAAAGCGCCTTCGTGAGATGCGCTCGATGCTCTCCGCAGAGGAAATCACTTCCATGGAGCAGGCCATCTCCATCTACGACTGCAAGGTCAGAACCGGGAACGAAGCACTGGACGTGCTGCTGACCCAAAACACGCTGCTCTGCCAAGGTGAGGGCATCACCATGACATATACGGGCAGCGGCACCGATTTCTCCTTCATGAGCACCATGGACGTATATTCCCTATTCGGCAATGCCATTGACAATGCCATTGAGGCAGTCAGGAAGGTGAACAACCCGGAAAAGCGGGTGGTGGACATTGTTACAGAGCGCAGGGGCCCGCTGACCATGCTGATTGTCCGGAATTACTTCACAGAACCGCTGAAGATGGAAGAAGGGGTGCTTCTCACCACCAAGAAGGAGGAGGAAGGCTTTCACGGCTATGGCTTCAAGAGCATTCAGCTCCTGGCAAAGAAGTACCGGGGTGATGTGAGCATCCGGACAGAGTGCGGCGTCTTCACGCTGATTGTCAGTCTCTTTCCTCCTGCGGATGCCGCCTGACCAGATATGGCGCAAAACGTGCATGATATGCGATACCAGGCACGTTTTTTCTTTCCTTTTCTATAATGCAGTCATCAACCATGCCGACAGCATGAGAAAAGGAAGGATGTCTGAAGATGGGGAAAAAGACGGGTTTATACAGGGCGCTGTGCTTTGTGACGGCATTCCTGTTTGCACTCTCAGGAGTGGCTGGCCTGATGCTGGAACGGTTCCGCCAGCAGGTAGATGAAACCCTCGGAACCACAAGCCAGAAAGTAGTCTCCACGGGAGACGGCAGTCTCTGGTCCGCATTCACACCCCCGGAGGCTCTGATGAATGAGGACGGCACACTCAACACCCATGACACAATCCAGCACTTCATCGACTTCAGTCGGGAACTGGCTGCCGGGGGCACGGTGCTTCTGAAGAACAACGGCACGCTGCCCCTGAAGAAGGGCCTCAGCATCAGTCTGCTGGGTATGAAGAGCTATTATCCCATTCTGGCCTCCGGCCAGGGTATGCCCATTGTAGGCTCCATCATCACCCTGGAGGACGCACTCAGCAAAAATCGGACCGATTTCCGGAATGCCCGCCGGAACGTGCAGCGCAACAACATCAAGCCCAGCTTCAAGAAGCTGGATGACTACGACTTCGCCGGCGGAGAGATGAAGATCAACCCGGTTCCTTTCCAGGCCTACGAGGAGTACAGCAAGGAGTTCAGCGGCTGGGGACGCTTCACCTACATTCCCACCATGATGTCCTTCAACGACGAGACATCCAGGCATTTCGATGATCCCTCTCTTGAGACCATCGAAAAGTACGCACCGGACTTCATGTCCAGTCTGCACGAATACAATGACGCAGCCATTGTTGTGGTGGGCCGTCCCAGCAGCGAAAACGGAGATTACGCCGTGGGCGGTGTTCTGGAAGGCCAGGGCAACACCGAGCCCCTTGAATTGACCACCAACGAGCGGGAAATCATCCGTGTGGCCACAGAAAACTTCGACAAGGTTATTGTCCTGGTCAACTGTGTCAATGCCATGGAGCTGGGCGAGCTTCAGAGCAACGACAAAATCGACGCCATCCTGTGGATCGCGCATCCCGGCTCCTTTGGCATGCTGGGCGTGTGCGATGTGCTGACAGGCGAGGCAAACCCTTCCGGCGGCCTGCCTGATACCTATGCCGCCAGGAACCTTTCCGCCCCTGCAATGGTCAACTTTGGTGATTACAAATTCACCAACTTCAATACTGAGGGCAGCCCCTCCACGGATGTCACCCGCCACCAGAGCTCCAGCTACGTGGTGGAAGCGGAGAGCATCTACGTAGGTTACCGTTACTACGAAACCCGCTACAACGACGTGGTACTGGGCCAGGGCAATGCAGATTCCACCGTGGGCGCCGTGGCCTCCCAGGGCAACTGGCGCTACCAGGAAGAAGTGGTGTATCCCTTCGGTTACGGCCTGAGCTACACCACCTTCAGCCGTGAACTGGTGGGCGAGCCAAAAATCACGCGGTCCGGCCACAACTTCACCATGGATTTCACCGTAAAGGTGACCAACACCGGCAGCGTAGCAGGCAGGTCCAACATCCAGCTCTATGCCCAGGCTCCCTATATTCAGGGTGGTGTGGAGAAGAGCGCTATCCAGCTGGCCGCCTACGATATCACCAGCCTGCTGCAGCCCGGCCAGTCCGAGACCAAAGTCATCCATGTAGACATGCAGGACATTGCCAGCTATGACATGCTCCATCAGAACAGCAACGGTACACAGGGCACCTGGATTCTGGATGCCGGCGACTACTGCTTCACTGTAGCAAACGGCGCCCACGAAGCGCTGAACAACGTTTTGGCCAGTCAGGGCAAAACCGTAGCGAACACCAGCGGCCTGATGGATGCTGACGGCAACGCATCCGCGGTGTGGGTTTACCACTACAGTGGCAACAACGGCGCCGTGGATGACACCACCTTCGCCGTTTCCAAGAACAACATCACCATCTCCAACCAGCTTAAGTACAGTGACTGGAATGACTACGAGCCCGGCAGGGTGCAGCAGCTCTCCCGCAGTGACTGGTCCGGCACCTGGCCGGTAGAATACAGAGACATGACCGCTCCGGAAGCCATGCTGGCGGATCTCAACGGACAGTACTACACCGTCAAAACCGATGAAGATACTTCCGGCATCGTCTTCGGCGCGGACAACGGGCTGAAGTTCTACGACCTGGCCTTCCGTGACTTCGATGATCCGGACTGGCAGAAGCTGATTGACCAGATGACCATCGACGAATGCCTTGGCCTGATCGCCTACGGCGGCAACGAATTCCGCGACATTCCCTCCATTGGTTTCATCCGTGGCTCCTTCACCGAAAACTCCGGCAACGGCATGCAGTCCGAAATGTGCGACTCCCGTGTGGACTCTCCCTGGGCAGTAAGCAAGAAGGACAACAACGGTCACTTCTATCTGGAACTCTATGCCACTGCCCCAACCGTCGCAGCCTCCTTTAACCCGGACCTGCAGTTCCGTATGGGCGAGGAAGTAGGTCTGCAGGCGCTCATCGTGGGTCTGCCCATCCTCTGGGGTCCCGGCCTGAACACCCACCGCATGGCATATAACGGCCGCAACGGCGACTACTATTCCGAGGATCCCATCCTGACCGGCAACACCGGCATGGAATTCGCAATCGGCGCTTTCAAATACGGCCTTCTTGCCTCTCCCAAGCACTTCGCCTTCAATGACCAGGAAACCAATCGCGGCGGTGTTGCACCCTTTATGTCCGAGCAGCGTGCCCGCGAGGTGGAGCTCCGCGCCTTCCAGATCCCGATCGAGGCGAACAAGTATGACAATGCCGCTCCTGCATACTGGAACGGTGAGAAGGACCACGACTTTGGCATGCGCGGTCTGATGACCTCCTTCAGCAAGATCGGCGGCATCGAGTGCACTGCCAGCGAAGGCCTGATGACCGGCATTGCAAAGAACGAATGGGGCTTCAGGGGATATGCCGTGACTGATATCGGTGACGACACGGACATCTTCGCTGCAGTCGCCAACGCAGGGGTGACCGGATATGACCTGCGCGGCCGCTTCAGTGAGACCGGCTACGATGCCCACACCAATGACGGCGAGACCATCTCCGCTGAAATGTTCAAAGGTGACGCCAACATTCTCACCAAAATCAAAGAAGCCGCCCACAATACCATCTGGGCCTTCTGTCAGACCAACCTGATGAATGCGTACGACTCCTCCACCGCCTATCAGTCTGTGATGACCTGGTGGAAAGCCGCGTACATGACCGCCATCGGCGTCACCGGCGTACTGTTTGTCCTCAGCCTTATCCTCTACTCTGTGTCTGCGCTGAAAAGCAGAAAGGAGCATAACTGACATGTTCAAGCATCAGAAAGCATCCTTCATCACGGCGCTGGCTGCCACCGCCTGTGTTCTGATCTCGCTGGTTTTCTTCCTGATCAGCGGAAGCACCGTGGGCTACAGCATTTCAAACGGCCATTGGGGGCTGATCGCCACGGCCGTCTCGGTACTCTTCGGTGCAGCCTCCCTCCTCGCACAGTCTAAGAAGGCCGGCGAACTGGCAGTCTCCCTTATGCGGCTGGCAGCCCTGTTCCTGGTCATGGCCGCCCTTGCTGTCCTGCTGATGGACCGCGCGGTGGTGGCAGGCGGCCTGTTCACCTGGAACAGCCTGGACAAATATGCCTGGCAGGCCTTCTACACCGGCATCGCCTGCCTGGTCTTCCAGCTGCTGGGCACAATCCTGTTCGTCGCCTCCGGCTGCATGAAACAGGGAAGCGCAGAATAAACCTTTCCAATAGATCCCCGCCCCGCAGTTCTGCGGCAGGCGGGGTTTCTTTTCATATACCGCAAACGTCTGCATGTCCCGGTATACCTTCATTGTGCAAGATACCCGATACACCGGACGGCGGTTCACATTTCAGATACGCATAAAGGACAGCCGAAAGGCTGTCCTTTGCATATGTCTGCCTTAAGATCTGTATCGTTGTCCCATGTCTTTCATTTCACAGGCTCGGCATAGATGTCATCAAAGTTTTGGGCCTTTATTTGGAATACTGGAGCAGCTTTTTCAGACTCAAGACCGGTCTGTGCTGTTTCATCCCTGTATGAGCGTGGTGCAGCCTGAAACAACAGCACCGGTAGTTTTTGTTTTCCCGGAATGTTGAAATCCGCGTATGGATTTCGTCTATATGGATGAAAGGCGGTGATGGTCAGTGGATACTGTCAATGATCAGGACTGGTATGAGGAGCGGCTTGAGCGCATGGTGAACCTCTACCAGCTTCCTCTTCTGAGACTCTGCTATGCCTTCCTGCATGATGAGGAGATGGCAAAGGATGCGGTACAGGAAACATTCATCAAGGCATACAGGAATATGGACCGTTTCAGGGAGACAGCCTCTGAGAAAACCTGGCTCAGCCGGATTGCCGTCAACACCTGCAGAGACATGCGCAAAGCAGGCTGGTTCAGGCATACAGACCGTTCCATCACGCCTGACATGATTCCGGAACCGGTTTCTCCCCCGGAGCCGGAAGAAGAAAATCTGACGCTTGCAATTATAAGGCTGCCGCCGAAGCTGAGGGAGGTTGCGCTGCTGTGCTGGTTTCAGGGAATGACATACAGCGAGGCTGCTGAGGTGCTGGGAATCAGCTTTCAGGCTGTGGGCAGCAGGCTGAACCGTGCAAGACAGAAACTGCGTTCCTATATGGAAGGATGCGAAGATCATGAATCTGTATAAAGAACAGGAATTGGTCCGGAAGGCAATGAACGCCACGCTTTCCGGTCTCAGGGAAGATCCATATCTCAAAGCGCGTATTCTCGCAGATGCAAAGCAGGAAAAACCCGTGCTGAAAAAGCTCTCTGTCTTTGCCGTAACGGCTGCCCTGCTTGTGGTATCCATAACTGCCGTACTGGCTGCCGGTCTGTTCAGTTCCATCGGGCAGCTGTACCGTCTGAACGGCAAACCCGAACGGGATGAGATCACCCGGAATATACAGCAGGTGCACGAAAGGTATGAGGGGAACGCTGCATGCTGCGAACTGACCGGGACAGTGTATGATCCGGCAGGCGGCGTGTACGCCCTTTCCTGGACCCTGACCCCCCTTTATGAGGGAGACAGTCTGTATGTGGTTCTAGACAGCATCACGATGGGAGGAGAGCCTGCAGATACCCGCAGCGGCATACATGCAACCGGGTATTTTCTTAAAAAGGAGACAGACTGCAGCGTTGCAGGTGAACTCCCCGAAAGCGGCGGCACGGAGTGCGAGATTACTTTTTCCATCCTGCGCCCTAGCGGTGAAATCGTGAAGGTGTCCGCACCAGACGGAGAGGCCGGTGCAGAAACGGAAAAGCGCTACAGGAACATGCTGGCAGCCGGTCAGCTTCCCATGGAAGGAGACGGATGGATTTACTGCCATACCGGCAAAGGCGGCGAAAACCTGTCCTATTCTGACCAGCTGCTTGAAACCGGCCTGATGGAACTCACGGACCGGTTCACGCTGAAAGCTGATATTGGTACCGCCGGGGTGCACGAAACCCGCACGTATGCCTGTCAGGAAACCTTTGTGTCTGACGGTTATGAGATCCGCATCCGCAGCTGCCTTGTGACGCCTTTCACCGCGAAGCTTGAAATCGAGTGCATGACGGACACCCGGCCGGAGGATACCGCAAATGGCACGGGCACGAAACTTAAGCTTAAGGTCGAAGTACCCGGCACAGAGATCTGGTCACGGAATCAAAGCCTTACTCAATCATGTCCGGTCCTTATGGAGGACGGACGCTGGAGCACACTGTTTGCACTGGACGCGCAGGCACTTCTGGTATTTCCTGAAGCCTTCCGGTTTACGGCCGGATTCCATGATGGCGCCCGTTTCGCAGACTGCAGCGGTGCCGTGACCATCAGACTGACAGACCAGTAGGACTGTATCAAGACAGAATACCCGTATGCCTGTCTGTGATACGTGTTTTCGCCGCATAACCCTGCAGATCCCTGTCTGCAGGGTTTTTTCTGTGTTCTTTGCGGACAATTCCCGGCATCCTGTCTTTTTCTGTTCTGTCCTGCAGCCTGGTCAGGCTGTATTTCCCTTTTCTCCCCTGCCCTGCCGTCCGGTCCTGATGTAAGCCTGACGTGCGGAACGCAGACACGATTCTTGACGATGACCATCCTCAAACTTATACTCCACTGTCGGAATTCGGCCAGCCAGGACGGACAAGACACGGTATGGAGATCCGATGGCAGGCCGTCCTCTTCCATGCCAGAGATCCTGCGCTTCATGCAGGACACAGAGGATGCATCAATTCCAGAATGCGCACATGTCAGAAACAGGATGCATTTTCATTCATACATTCATTTTTTAATTCTTAACAGACCAGATATACCCGGGGGGAGTCAAACAGATGCACACATGGGAAACGATCGCACAGATCTTTGGAATCATTGCACTTGCAGCGAATGTGATGTCCTTTCACTTCAAAAAATACAGGCAGATTGTCACATTTCAGATGCTCAGCTCGGTCTTTTTTACCGTGCATTTTGTTCTGCTGTATGTCTCAGGCAGGACAGACGCATTAACGGCCGGTGTACTCAACGGTCTGAGTCTGTTCCGTAATGGACTGCTTTTATTCACAGAGAAGAAAAGAACACAGCCGGCTACTGCGCTGATTGCAGGCTGTTTTTCCGCCGCCGTCATTTGTATTGGCATAATCACATGGAATTCCTGGCTCTCCGTACTGTTTATCATTTCCATGGTCCTTGTCACGGTTTCCATGTCCGTCCGAAAGCCCAACACACTCCGGATTCTGAGCATGATCGCTGCACCGTTTGCCTTCCTCTATGATATCCTCATCGGTTCCATAGGCGGTTCCGTGAACGAAGCGATTTCATTCCTTTCCGTTCTGATCGCCTTTGTGAAAAACAGGAAGAATGAAGCACCCGAAACAGAGGAACCTTCACCATAAGTTCGTAAAGCCCCTAAAGGTATCTGAAAAAGATGCAAAGACGAAAACCTGTCCCGGAACGGAAAAGACAGAACGGACCGGGGAGCATCCTGAGACTTTGCTGCACCGGCAGAATGCAGCCGGCACATAAAGGAGACACGGCATGGGGATCCGGAGCAGAACCATCAATATGACGGAAGGACCCATCCTGCGGAACGTGATGCTGTTCGCGCTTCCGCTGATCATGGGGAATATCCTTCAGCAGCTGTATACCACAGTGGACACCCTGGTGATTGGTGCATACTGCGGCACCACTTCGCTGGCTGCTGTTGGCACCAGCGCGCAGCCTGTGGAAGTTGTCCTGTGTATTTTCCTTGGGATCGGGACAGGCGTATCCATTCTGATCTCCCAGTCCATAGGTGCCGGAGACCGGCAGAGGGCAAAGGCGCTGAGTCAGACGGCCTGCGCCTTCGTATGGATCTGCGGTGTGCTGGTGGGTTTGCTCGGCATCCTCATAGCCCCGCTGATCCTGCTCTTCATGCAGGTTCCAGAAGATGCCATGGATCTGGCTGTGACATATGTGCGCATTGTTATGGCCGGATCGCTGGGCAACATCGGCTATAACATGAACGCAGGGATTCTCCGGGGTATGGGAAACAGCACGGCATCCCTGGTTTTCCTGATGATCTCCGGCGTTATCAACGTGGTGCTGGATCTGGCGCTGGTGGCAGGTCTTGGCATGGATGTCACCCCACCTGTGTTTCCCTGTATATCAGCTGGATCGTCAGCATCGTCTATATCCGGAAATACTATCCGGAACTGCGCTTTCCTCTGTTTACCCTGAAAGCCTCCGGAGAAAATGTGAAAGCCATCCTCCGCATCGGGCTCCCCATCGGCCTAAACCATTCCCTCTATTCCCTGGGGCACATGGCCATGCAGACGCTGGTCAACTCCCAGGGGTCTCTCTTCATGGCAGGTCAGGCGGTGGCCGGGCGGATTACCGGGATTGCCAACATTGCCATCTCAGGCCTTTCCTCTGCGGCAACAACTTTCTCCGGCCAGAATTACGGCGCAGGCAGATATGACCGACTGCGGCAGGGATACCGGCGGATCCCCATCGCATCGGGAATCATCACCTTTGCGGCCGGGATGCTGTTCCTGCTCATCCGTTCCCCTCTGCTGAGGCTCTTTACACAGGATGAAACGGTGCTCATGTATGCGGACCGGTATGTTACTGCGGTGCTGCTGAGCCAGTGGATGTTTGCGGTTTTCAATTCCATCCTGTGCATTGTCAACGGTGTGGGGCTGGTGCGGTTCACAACGGTGGTGAACCTGCTGATGCTGTGGGCCGTACGCATTCCCAGCGCCTACATGATCCGGACCTGGTTTGACGGAACCTGGATCATGCTGTGCTTTCCCATCTCGTTTTTCTTTGGCATGTGCTGCATGATCGGATACTATGCATTTTCCGGAAAATGGAAGGAAATCATAGAGAGGCCAAATCCGGAAACCCATGACTGAAACGTGTTCAGGAATGAGGATTTTCAGCAGTTGGAAAGCTTCCATCCAGTTTCGGGGCATCGGATGATTCTGCGGCAAGCCCGCATCCAGCAAGGCCTGAAAACTCAGCAGGTGCGGTAACGCATATAACATCATGCCAAAACAACCGCCACTCCGGCGAGTGACAGTTGTTTTGGCATGATGCCGGATCACTTTACGATTTCGCAGCGGAAAAATGCTGCTCTGTACGATACATATCCGACAGTCTCAGTCATGTATGGATGATCAGGAAAAATTCTTTCCTCAGCCATCTTCGTTATCTTTTCCCGCCTTTCTCCCGTGAAAGATCCGTTCCAGACGTTTTTTCCTCTTCTCGTTCGCCAGCAGCCGATCACCCAGATCCCGGGCGCCCACGCCGTAGACCAGATAGAGAATGAGACCGGACAGCAGCATGATGAACACCGTGGAAGCGCAGCGCCGGCCGGAAGCATTCATGTTCATGCCGTCACGGCCTTCCTCGTTGCACATGCTCTGGATGACCATGGCATAGCTGGTTCCGTAACTGGAATGGAAAGTGGCGCTCATGTCATACTCGGTGAACAGTGAATTGAAATTCAGGGCGAACACCGCTAGTACGCTGGGCAGAACGATGGGCAGCTTGACCCTCAGGAATGTCACCAGATTACTGGCTCCCAGGTTTCTTGCCGCGTCCTCCAGTTCATCGTCTATGGCATAGAAGGCCGCTTTCACCATGCGCAGGGCGAAGGGCAGTTTTACCACCGTATAGGCGAGTATAATCAGAAGTCGCACATTTTCACCGTAGTACAGGTTGTTGCCAAACACGTACCAGACATCCCGGTTGAAGAAGATGCGGTAGGAATAGCAGATCAGAATGGTGGGCAGCAGCCAGGGGAAGAGCAGGCAGCCTTCCACAAGAACAGCACGTTTTTTGTTCTTGTTCTTGAAGATATAGTTGACGGCAATCACCACGATGACGCACGCCAGCGCGGCTGCCACTGCCGACAGCAGGAAGCTCAGGCGGATGCCCCCGACAGTCTTCTCATTGGCGAATACACCGGAGATGGCGTCAGCGCGGATTCTGTGCTTGCCCCGGCTGGTCAGGTACTCATAGTCCTGGGATCCAAAGTAGTTCACCAGTGTCCAGTCCGACAGATTCAGGGACTTGGCACGGATGGCCGGCCAGTTCTGAAAGGAGAAGATCACGATCATGACAACAGGGGTCATGTAGATGATGAACAGCACATAGGCATAGATGTGGGCCAGTACATTTGCCACAGGGTTCTGGATCTTCTGCTTGACCAGCTTGGCCTTTGTCTTGCTGACGGACAGATAATGACCTTTGTTCTCATAGTGGTTGAGAACGTTCAGCAGCACCATGGTAAAGATGGCCAGGATCACGGACAGCAGGGCGGCACGGGCCTGTGGGAAGGCTTCATCCGCCACCGTAGATCCGGCCAGACGCACAATCTCCGGGTTGATGGAATTGTACCCCAGCAGCGTCGGTGCAGACATGGCGCACAGACCGGTGATGAACGTCATGACCGTCAGGGAGAACAGGGTAGGCAGAAGCGTGGGCATAACCACCTGGAAGAGCACCTTGAAAGGCTTCGCGCCCAGATTCCGGGCAGCTTCCACGGTGTTGTAGTCAATGCTCCGTATGGCGTTGCGCAGAAACAGCGCGTGGTTGGAGGTACAGGCAAAGGTCATGGTGAAGAGAACGGCACTGAACCCTGAAAACCACTGCTTATTCATGTTCGGAAAGATCTGTACCAGCCATGTGGTCAGCATGCCGTCCTTGTCATACAGGAACTGATAGCCTGTCACCAGCGCCACACCGGAGTAGATCATGGTTGTCATGTAGCCCAGGCGGAGGATTTTGGCTCCCTTGATGTCAAAGTATTCCGTAAGCAGGACGATACTGATACCCACGATATTCACCGTAATCATCAGCGATACGGCGAGCTTGAGAGAATTGACCACAAATGTCGGCATATTGCCCGCCAGGAAGAAGCGAATGACGGCCAGCGGGTCCATGTTGCCGTTCGCGTCCCTGGTGGTAAAGATGGAGGTCAGTGTGTTCAGGCACGGGATCACCATGAAACCCAGGAACAGGTAGAGGAAAAAGACGCCGCCGAAAACTTTGTAGATCATGGAGGCATCGATGGTCTTGTTCTTCCGCATGCTGATCACCTCACCTGTCGTACGTCATGACGTCGGAGGGGTGAATCCCGATTGTCACCTCTTCCCCGGCCTCATAGATGCTGATGCCGTCGTTCTTTTCGATCACCTTGACGGTCTGTCCGCAGACCCTGATGTAGTACTTGATGTACAATCCGTAATACTCGCGGCTCTCAATCAGACCCTTTGCCTGGAACTCATTCTCATCCTTCGGACGGTTTACCTGGACCCGCTCCAGACGGATGAAGTGATTTTTGCTTTCGCTAAGATGCAGGCCTTCCACGAGACCGCTTTCCAGCCGGTTGATGTCCCCGATGAAGTTGGCCACAAACTCGGTCCCGGAGAAGTTGTAGACTTCGTTGGGTGTGCCGATCTGCTCAATGTAACCTTTGTTAAACACCGCGATCCGGTCGGAGAGGGTCAGCGCCTCTTCCTGGTCGTGGGTTACGTAGATGGTGGTGATGCCGAATTCCCGCTGCATTTTCTTTAGCTCGTTTCGCAGCTGCACGCGCAGCTTGGCGTCCAGATTGGACAGAGGCTCATCCATGCAGATGATATCCGGTTCCGTTACCAGCGCCCGGGCAATGGCCACACGCTGCTGCTGGCCGCCGGAGAGCTGGCTGACCGCCTTGGCCAGCTGTTCGTCCGACAGGTCCACCTTGTGGGCAATGGTGGTGACCTTTTCCTCGATCTCCTTCTTCCTGAGTTTCCTGATCTTCAGGCCGAAGGCAATGTTGTCATGCACGGTCATGGTGGGGAACAGGGCATAGCTCTGGAATACAATGCCGATGTCCCGTTTTTCGATCGGTACATGGGTAATGTCTTTGCCCTTCATCCACACCGAGCCGGATACGGGTTCGATGAAGCCGGTAATGGTGCGCAGTGTTGTGGTCTTGCCGCAGCCGCTGGGGCCCAGAAAGGTGAAGAATTCGCCTTCCTTTACATGGACGTTGATATTGTGCAGGGCCTCAAAATCGCCGAATTTTACGACGATATCCTTCAGTTCAATCATGCTTTGTCCTCTCGCTTCTCATCTTTCCGCCTGTCCGCACAGAAGAACAGCCATCTGAAAATGGGCGAGCCCGTTCCGGGCCCGCCCCACTTGTTTTCCGCTTACTTCTTCTGCGTCAGGACAGCCCAGTCCAGGTTGTCCCAGTCCGGCTCTGCAGGTGCATTGGCATTGTCGGCCCAGTAGAAGCCCAGGTTGGTCATGATGTTGGTCCACTCTGCGTTGTGGGCAGCCACATACTCAGCGTATGTCATGTCGGTGCCTTCCACGGTATTCAGGGCAAAGTTCGGAATCTTGTAGATAGCCGGAACTTCGTCAAACACAGCGGCAGCGGCGTCCTGGTTGCAGGGATAGCTGTCGAACTCCTCAGACCAGGCAGCCTGGGTTTCGGCGGAGCCGAACCACTCGGCGAAGGCCTCAACCGCGGCGGTCTGCTCTTCGGTACGGCCGGGACGGTCCAGGATGCCCAGATACTCAGCGATATAGTAGGTGCCGTCGTCGATATCAACCAGGGCCCAGTTTTCGGGCTCCAGGGTGCCGCGCAGCGGGTTCTCGGCGCTCTCCTCGGCGGCTTCAATGTTGCCGTACAGAGAAGAGGAATAGAAGGTGGAGACCTGTACGTCGCCGCGGATCAGGGGATCGAGGCCGTAGCTGTCACCGGTGAAGTTGCCGTTGGCGCAGTAGTTCCAAAGGGCTTTCCAGCCGTCCACGGAGATGCCGCCGGCGGGAGAAGCAGGATCGGTGAAGGGATAGAGCATGGAGTTGTTGATGTTGGCATTGGTGGTGCCGCCTACCTTGCCCTGGCGATACCACTTGTAGCCGCTGTTCACGATGTCAGCCCAGTGCGCGAAATGCAGGGCTTCGCCGTTGGTGCCCAGTTCATCGTTGCGGTACAGCATAAGGATGTTCTGGATCACGATGCCGTAAGCCTTGCCGTCATACTTGAACTCGCCCACACGGTCAGCCCAGGAGGGAGTCCAGTCAGCGATGGTCAGGTTCTCGTAGGTGCCCTTGATCAGCTGGCTCCAGCGGGTTTCGTTGAGACCGAAGATCAGGTCGCCGTCCATGTTCTCGTTGGCGGCCTGCACAGCGGCGGTGTCACCGGAGATGACGGAGTTATCGTCAAGGGAGATGCTGAAGCCGGCTTCCTCGGCTGCACGTGTCAGCCAGCTGGTGCGCTCGGAGGAGTTGGAGTTCGAATAGATACGGATGGTGTAGCCGGAATAGTCTTCTGCCGCGGCAAAGGACACCACGGAGAGGACCATGACCAGCGTCAGGGTCAGAGCAAGAAACTTCTTCATAGAAAAGATTCCTCCTTTTTTTATACATTATGCTCTCAGAAACTCCCATGCCTTATAAACAAAGGGCTCTGAGTTGCATCCTTGTCATTCTCCCCCCATTGGATTTTGCGCGATCGTTCGCCCTTATATGAGGGGGTTCGTCCTTTTTCGTCCCTTCAGACGATTCTAGAGCAGAGTAGATATGGCACTACTCTTTTTTTAGTTTATAATATGTCTTTTCTAATTCAATATTTGTAATCATGTACTATTTGGTCTAAAATTTTGCCAGATAGGCCATTGGCAAACCAAAATCGCGCCTGCCAGCGCCGGTCATTGATCAACTCATCCCCCCTTCCGGCAGCTAATACGAACATTTCGAGTCGTCAACCCGGGATTGTTCGGGTGTTTTTCCCAAGTTTCTGAGAGCACTTTATACAGTCAACGAAGGACTTTGTTGCTGTGGCAAAGTATAGCACCTGCGGCCCGTCCTGTAAAGATTGAAGCCGGTAAAAAAGCGAAAAACCCGGTTTGTGTCCGATTTTCGTCTGCTTATCGTCTGATATCTGAAAGATGAAAGGGCCGTTCAGAAGAGAAGCAGAACCCCTGCGCCAGGGCTACCGCCAGACTGGCCACAATGGCGACCGTCAGCAGGCTTTTCTTCTTCCAGGATGCAATGGCAGCGGCCGCTAGCCCCACCCCCGCGGTGATCAGACCATCCGGAACACCGCCCACAGTATAGCCGGTGGAATAGAGGATATCCGGGATCGTCATGGCGCTGAGTACCGCATAGGGAACGTAGTGCAGGAAAGAGCGGATGAAGCGGCTTTTGATCTGCCGCCGCATGAGCGTCAGGGGCAGCATACGGAGCAGGTAGGTAACGCCGGCCATGACCAGCAGATAGGGCAGATAGGTTCCCCAGGTCATGTATCGGGCCTCCCTTCATCTTCTGCCGTCTCTTCTTTCTGTTCCTCCGTTTCCTTCAGCGGAAAGAGAAGGGCGCCGGCCGTACTGGCAATAACAGCACAGATAATGATGGCATACCCCGCCGGGATTTCCCGCAGGAGAGGCATGTACCGGAGCAGGATGCTCAGCGCGGCGGACAGCAGAACGACCGTGCGTACGGCCTTCTGTGTTCGGGAGGGCGGAATGATGATAGCCAGGAACATGCCGTAGATGGCAATGCCCGGGGCCGTGCGCATCCCCAGCGCCTACATGATCCGGGCCTGGTTTGACGGAACCTGGATTATGCTGTGCTTTCCCATCTCGTTTTTCTTTGGCATGTGCTGCATGATCGGGTACTATGCCTTTTCAAAGAAATGGAAAGAAATCCTGCAGCGGCCCAATCCCAAAACCCAGGACTGAAAGAGCAAAGCAGTCTCATGGAAGGACAACAGAAAAGCTGCGCACAGGCTTTATCCGGATAATCTCATCTGCCTTATCCGGAAACACGGGAATGACGGGATTCAATCAACCATATAAAGCATCTTTCGAGCCCAAAAGCCAGCAGATAGCGCAGAACCAGAAGGCCCAGGAAGAAGTTCAGAAAACTTATACCTTTGAACCCCGTCATAAAGCTTAACGAATACACATCAGCATGTATATCTGGCAGACCAAGACCTGTATTGGTCTGTAACAGATACAGTCCCTGAATCGGCACCGTTACCAGCAGAGCACTGAGAATGCAAAAAAATACCGTATAGCGTTTATATGCATTGGTATAACCAGGGTATGTTCTCATCAGTCCGCTGTATCCCCTGTCCTGAAACAGAATCGCCATCATCAGCAGCATCAGAACCGTGAGAACGCTTCTGAAAATAATGCCGCTGCGCTCAGTCAGCAGATACCGGTATCCTGTTTCAAACTTAAAGTCCTCCTTTCCAAATGTTCTGGAACACAGCGTGTTATACTGTACTATTGCATCTGTCAGTGCCTGACGTTCATTGGGGTTTGGCATCTCTGTTTCCATGCTCCTGTTATATGCCTCGTTCAGATAGACTTCAGGATCTTCATGTTTCCTGGCTTCATCAATATGATAATACAGATATTTGTCATACACTGTCATTTCCGGTTTAAGGGAAAATGAAAACAAACCAAGGATCAGCAAAAAAACGACAAACAGCCGCCATGCGCCACGTCCAATCCAAAATGCATACATTTCATGTTGCCACAGGTGTCTGGTTGATCCCAGCTTCTGCCGTCTGAGCCCCATGCATCCATGCCGTTCCTTACTTTCCAGACAAGCGTACCGCCAGCTGCACATTACAGCAAGAAGGAAAATGTACAGAACACAAAAAGCCACCGATGCATACCCTGTAAAGAACGGTTTTCCAAACACATTCAAATAATCAGATATGCAGAATAGATCTCCCGGCTTCAGATAAATCCATGGATTCATTTTCCTTATAAAATGGGCAGCTTCATTTGCCACATTGTTTTTCTGCAGCAGCCATCCGCTTAAAGAAATGGCAAGTGTGACAGGGATAGACAGGACATTTTCGCGCAGTATCATGCTCATTAGCAGAGCCAGAACAGCCACCAGACACACTGCCAGAGAGCGGAGTAAAAATGCGATCATCAGCAGCATTCCGACCGAACACGGCAGCACACAATTGACAAATACCGACTGTATCGGCCTGCCCAAATCACCGCAGCCAAGCACCAGCCAGGCCCATAAAAAGTATACAGCCTGTGTAATAACAGAGAATCCAAATGCATACAGCATAAGAATTCCCAGTTTCGTCTTCAGGACTTTTTTATTCCCGGCTGGAGTCACTTTGATCAGTTCCAGCCAGTATCTGTCCTGGTCATATACACAAAGAGCAAGCCCCAAAGGCACCAGAAAAGCCAGCGCAAAAAATCCCGGCGCATCCATAAAAAAATGGACACCGGCATTATGATCGAACACAGGAATCACATCTGCCAGTGCGGCATAGGCATCGCTTTCCTTCTGCATTTTCAGCACCGTATAATCCTGCTTTCCGGTCCTTTTTGCCAGTAACTGCATTCTTTTACTTTGGGACTGAATTTCCTGAACGTAAGAGGAATATGACAAAACACTTTCCCGATCCGATATAAAAGACCGAAGTGCATCATTCAGCCGAATACGTTCCTCCATACTGTCAGGAATCATTCCATCAGGAATGGCGTTCTTCTCCTCCATATCAATAAACAGAGAAGTGGAAGCTGTTTCAAGTGAATCCACGAATGCTTCCCTCTCCTCAGATGGTTTCGAGAAGTAGGCGTTTGAAATCCGTGCATAATTCTCATAGTTTTCAGTTCTTGTCAGAACAGCACAAAGCAGCAGGGATATCAGAACTGCTGAAACAATCAGCCAGGCAGAGATCCGCTGTGCCTGCATTCTTTTCATTTCCCATGCCCATTTACGCACGATCACGACAAACCAGCCTCCCCAAAGAATGCCAAATACATATCTTCAAGACAGGGTTCCTGCTCAGCTGCATCCGGGAAAGGTTTTTCATCCGAAAGAAACCGAACCCGCAGTCCATGATTTGTCTGGTTCATCATGCTGATTTTAAAGGGTAATTCTTCCACCGGGTTACTTCCGAAGGGACGCAGTACCTCATATACACCACAAGGCATTTTCTCATGTATTTCCCATGGTGCGAAATTTTCAAGGATCTCACCTTTTCGTATAAAAAGGATGCGGTCTGCAATACATTCAATATCCTGTACCACATGAGTAGCAATCATGATAATACGATCTCTCCGCAGACCGCCAATCAGATTTCGAATCCGAATCCGTTCCTGTGGATCAAGCCCGGCGGTCGGCTCATCCAAAATAATCAAATCCGGGTCACCCAGCAGAGCCTGAGCAATAAGCAGCCGCTGTTTCATGCCGCCGGAAAGCGAACAGATTCTGTCATTTTTCCGATCCCACAGGTTTATTTTCTTCAGCAAGGCATTTATCTGTTCATCTGCATCCCTTTGTTCCATTTCCTTCATGGCTGCAATGTAATACAGAAAATTAGCACAGGAGAAATACCCGGGGAGATGTTGCTGTTGCGGCATGTAACCAAGCATCTTCAGATATTGATTTCCCAGCTGGTCAATGTTCTTCCCATTGACCATAATTGTGCCTGCATCAAATCTGATACTTCGGGTCAGCAGATTCATGAAAGTAGACTTTCCAGCGCCGTTTGGGCCAAGAAGTGCATAGATACCGTTTTCCAGCGAAAGATTCAGGTCACGAAAAACCTGTTTTTTCCCGTAGTTCTTGTCCAGATGTACCAATTGAATGTTCATTGGTTTTCTCTCCTTGTTCCCGTTCTTTCACATGAGATCCGAAAAAACTTCTGCCCTTTCTTTTCCTTCTGAAACAGAAAAGACCTGGCAGCGGCTCTATCAGGCAAGTCATGGAGTTGCTGGACGAAAAGATTTCAATGAATGCTTTCAATTGGAATTGGTTCAAAGTTTTCTTCCAGAATCATTGAACGAGTCAAATAGAATGACCTCATGCCATCTCCGGCACTGAAAAAAATATATTCAGTCTGGAACGATTCAAACGATGTGTCATAGATCTGCTCTCCCGTCGCGGCAGAGAATTGATTGTGCAGCGGCAGAACTGTCGTTTCTTCTGTGCGGATATTATACATGCTGTATTCACCTTCAGGAGCAAAAAGGTAGCACAGAACATGGTCTTCATCCAGTATGTAATATGGACAAAAGCCATTATACGGGTCATATAGCGGAACTTTACACGATCTTAAGACCAGTCCAGTCGCCAGATCAATAACTTTAAGGGTGCTGTGTTCCTTATCCTCGGAACCAGTGATTTCCGGATTCAAAAACAGGAATAGCTTGTCGTCTGAAATCATAGATAACATTTGCTGTCTCTTTGTTTTCGCATTCAACTGTGCAATATCTGCATCCAGGATAACCGTTTCTCCTGTTCTGTAATCAATACCTTTGATTCCTCCGGAAGTGTTTTCCTCCAGTTCATGGAAATAGATATCGGATTTTTCTTCAAACTCCTCTGTATCAATACCTCTGATTTCCTCCGCGGAGACGCTGGGAACATAAGGGGAAGTCAATTCATACTGATAATAAACCACATCATTCATCACATCCAAAAGGACAATATTACAATACATATCCTGCAAACGCATGACTTCCTGACAAATACCCGTTGTAATACTTGCATGATAAAGAATGGATGTCTCGTCAGCAACCTGTTCATCCACGGATGCCTGCCCATAAGGATTTGCGCTGAGGTGCACAACAAAGAAAAGGTCGTCATTCCGAATAACAGCACATTGACATTCAGGAATAAGATCCCAGGGAAAAACATCTCCCAGACTGATCAGTTTTTCACTGGTTCCGTCTATGGATGTTTTCCAGACGTTAAATGCATGTTGTTCTTCAAAAACGTCCACATTGCATTCGAACAAATATATCTGATCGCCCTGCATAAGAAAAGGGCCTCCAGACCTCGCAGCTCTCTGGCTGTAACAAATATCTGTGTTCATAAGCAAGTCTTCGAATGTGTCATATTGGAATTCTTCATTCCAGACATGTTTACAGTCCGGCTTCATGCACAGTGGGATATTCAAACCTGATTCGTAATCAAACATGCAGATTCTTCCATTATTCATGGAAATCTGTCCGTCTTTCGTATA
>CAMOVR010000056.1 GCA_946627565.1 uncultured Clostridia bacterium | reverse complement strand
AAATCTTCAAGGCTTTTTCAAGCCCGCCACCTTTAGGTGGTGGGTAGTTGACTTTACCAGCAGAGGATCTCGCAGCCGTCCTCTGTCACCAGCACCATGTTTTCCCACTGGGCACTGTCCTTGCCGTCCCTGGTGGAAACTTCCCAGCCGTTGTGGGGGTCCGTGACGTACTCAGGACCGCCTGCATTCACCATGGGTTCAATGGTGAAGATCATCCCGGGAACCAGAACGATGTCATACCGCATCTCTCCCACATGGCTGACAAAAGGATCCTCATGGAACTCCAGTCCGCAGCCATGTCCCCCGATATCCTTCACCACACTGTAGCCGGCTGCCTTGGCGTGGGCCAGAATCGCTTCTCCCACATCCTTCAGCCTGCCCCAGGGCTTTACCTGTTCAATCCCCTTCTGCATGCATTCCCGGGTCACCCGAACCAGCCTTTTTCTCTCCTCACTGACCTCCCCCACGCAGAACATGCGGGAGGAATCGGAGTAATAGCCGTCCAGAATGGAGGAACAGTCCACATTGACAATATCCCCTTCATGCAGGTGCACATGCGTTGTGGGGAAGCCATGGCATACCATGTCGTTGATGGACGTACACACACTGTAGGGATAGCCCTCGTAATGCAGGGGGGCCGGCACTGCGCCCATGCTGTAGGTGACTTCATTGACCACATCATTGATCTCGGATGCCTTAATCCCGGGTTTGATCATTTCAGCCACCGCATCCAGGCACGCAATATTGACCTTGCAGCTCTCCTTGATCCGGGCAATCTGGTCCGCATTTTTTATCATCTTCCTGGTGGGAATATGGAGGCCACTCTGCTCCATGGTTTCCAGGCGGGTCTCTATGGGATAATGACAGTTCTTGTATTTCTTTCCGCTGCCGCACCAGCAGGGGAGATTTCTGCCGATTTTTTCAAACATCGTAATCCTCGATTCTGCGCAGAGCGCAGAAGGAATGTAGCACAGCACTTCCATTCAGTCAAGCAAACTGTTCCAGCCGCCGCGTCAGCCATGCTTTCCCCCTGCCGCCGCCTGTGCTATACTGCAAACCGCAAAATCCACAGAGGATTTTGATGCATTCCCTGCATGCCGCATCCTTATGCGGTCTTTGGCAGGTGGAATCTACGCATGGAGGCAATGCACATGATCCGACGCTACGATTACGGCACGCCGCTTTTAACCGACGCTGTGGTTCTCTCCGTGGAGCCTGAAAAGGGCAATCCCGGCGGGATCACCGTGGAGGATCTGAAACCCGGCATCCGCTTTACCCTCCCCATGACGGAGGAAACCCAGCTCTTCGGTCTGGGCCAGGCCGTACGGGGCATTGACAAGCGCGGGCACATCTACCGCTCCTGGAACACAGACGACGTACTGCACACGGAAAACAAGGCGGCCCTCTACGGCTCCCACAACTTTCTACTCATTGTAAATCCCGGGGACACCCTGGGCCTGTTTCTGGACGATCCCGGGGACATCCGCTGGGACCTTGGTGCCACCGAGGAAAACCAGATCGTCATCACATCCCTTGGGGGAGACGTATCCCTGTACCTGATTCAGGACAGGGATCCCCTGACCGTCTGCCGCGCCTTCCGGGGCCTCATAGGGAAAAGCTATATCCCGCCCTTCTGGGCCTTCGGCTACATCCAGAGCCGCTGGGGCTATGCCGGTGAGGAGGACATTACAAAGGTTGTGACGGAACACCGCCAGAAGCACATCCCCATGGACGGCATATGTCTGGATATTGACTACATGGACCGTTTCCGGGACTTCACCTGGAACCCCAAGACGGTACCGGACCCCGCCGGCATGGTCAAACGGCTGCGGGAGAAGAACGTACACGTGATCCCCATCATCGATGCGGGCATTCCGGTGGATGAAAACGATCCGGCCTGCGCGGACGGGCTGAAAAACGACACCTTTGTCCACCGGGAGGACGGCTCCCTCTTTCAGGCAGCGGTATGGCCGGGGCTGTGCTATTTCACGGATTACCTGAACACCCGCTGCAGGAACTGGTTCGGGGACCTGTACCGGCCCATGCTGGAGGCGGGGGTGGACGGGTTCTGGAACGACATGAACGAACCTTCCCTGTTCTACTCCCGGGACGGCCTGGAAGCCGCCTGGAAGGAGATTGACAGCCTCAAGGACCGGAACCTGGGGCAGAGTGAGTTCTGGGCCCTGAAGCGGGCCGTGGACTCCCTGGCCAACAATCCGGAGGATTACAGGGCCTTCTGGCATGACATGGACGGTCAGAAAGTCCGCCACGACCGGGTCCACAATCTCTACGGAGCCGGCATGACAAAGGCTGCCATGGACGGCATGCACCGCTTTGACCCGGACCGCCGTTTCCTGCTCTTCACCCGTTCTTCCTATATCGGCTCCCACCGCTATGGCGGCATCTGGACCGGGGACAACTGCGCCTGGTGGAGCCACCTGAAGCTCAACCTGCAGATGCTGCCGGGCCTGAGCATGTGCGGTTACCTCTTCAGCGGCGCGGACCTTGGCGGCTTTAACAACGACACCACCGGGGACCTGGTTCTCAGATGGCTGGAACTGGGCATCTTTGTCCCCCTCATGCGCAACCATGCCGCCCTGGGCACCCGGGAAAAGGACATCTGCCGTTTCTCCAGGTGGAAGGACATGCGCAACATCGTCACCCTCCGCTATGCCCTGCTCCCCTTCCTGTACAGTGAGTTCCTCAAGGCCGTCGACAGCGGCACGCCCCTGTTCATGCCCCTGGCCTTCCTCTATCCCGGGGACACCGTGGCCTGCCACACCCAGGACCAGGTCATGCTCACCGAGCAGTGCATGATTGCCCCCGTGTACGAACAGAATGCCGTGGGCCGTCACGTATACCTGCCCGAGGACATGCTTATGCTCCGCATGCGCTCCTGCACGGATATGGACGCCTGCGTGATGGAAAAGGGTGCCCATTTTGTGCCCTGTGCCCTGAACGAGGCCCTGCTCTTTATCCGCAAAGGATACCAGATCCCCCTGGTGATGCACGATGTCGAATCCACCGTGGACCTGCGCGCCGGCCTTTCCTTCACCATGGCAGGATGGAAGGATGCCCAGCCCTATGAACTCTGGGAGGATGACGGCGAGCATGTCTCTGCCCCGGTGATCTCCCGGACCCTGGCACCCGGCCGCGGCGCGGATAACCGCTCAGGCCTTCTGAGGTGAAAAAGTGGAACACTGTGAACTGTGCCCCAGAATGTGCGGCGCCAGACGCACGGAAGAGGCGGGAGGCGGTTTCTGCCGCCTCCCGGAAACCATGCAGATTGCCCGCATCGCCCCGCATCTTTGGGAAGAGCCGCCCATATCCGGCACCCACGGCACCGGCGCGGTCTTCTTCTCCGGCTGCACCCTTCGCTGCATTTACTGCCAGAACAGCGAAATCTCCCACAAAAACGCCGGCAGGCCCTTTACCCCTGCCCAGCTGGCGGAAAAGCTGAAGAGGCTGGTGGACCTTGGCATGGAGAGCATTTCCTTCATCACCGCCACCCCCTTCATTCCAAAGATTCTGGAAGCCCTGAACCTGTACCGGCCTCCGGTGCCCCTGGTCTTCAACACCTCAGGCTTTGAGCGGGTGGAAACCCTGCGCATGCTGGAGGGCGTCATGGACGTCTATCTGCCGGACCTGAAGCACTATTCCCCCTCCATGAGCCGCCTGTGCACCGGGGTGGAGGATTACTTCAAAAAAACAGGCCCGGCCATCCGGGAGATGGTCAGGCAGAGAGGGACTCCGGTCTATAACGAAAAGGGCATCATGACAAGCGGTGTCCTGATCCGGCACCTGATTCTCCCCGGCTCCACCGGGGAGAGCATGAAGCTGCTTGACTGGGTCCATGACGAGCTGCCCCCGGGCATTCCGGTGTCCCTCATGTCCCAGTATGTGCCCTGCAACGATGTACAGGTGCCGGGTCTTAAGCGGCGGATCACCCGCAGGGAATACGAGCGGGTCCAGAACCACATGCTGGCCCTGGATCTGCCGGGCTTCTATCAGGGGCCCACATCCGCCACAAAGGACTTCATCCCGGAGTTCAACACGGACGCAAGCTTTGTCTGAGCTATCTGAGCCGCAGGCTCACCACAGCCATATAGGCCAGGAAAAGGGACTCTATGGTCAGCATCTCCCTGTCCTCCGTAGCCAGCACATGCAGATACTCCACGGAAAAAATGCCCATGGCTTCCAGGTACTGGTACACCAGCACCAGAAGCGTCAGCACAGCGGGGATCCACAGCAGGGCGGCAAAATGCTCCCTGCGCTTCCCCGCCCCTGCGATGGGCATGATCAGCGCAAGCCCGATCCCAAGGCACACGCCCCTGACCACCCCGTCAAAGAAACCCAGGGACAGGGTGTTTAAAAAGGGCATGAGAAACCAGAAGGCTGCCAGAAGCAGAATGGGCAGGACCATCACCATCAGTTTTCGAAAGAACATGCTTCGGCCTCCGCAAGAAAAAGTCTGTCCTTCACCGTAAGCTCTGCCTTTTCAAGCAGATCCGGACGGTGTTTTTTTGTGGCCAGAAGGGACTGCTCCCTGCGCCATGCACGGATCCGGGCATGGTTTCCGGACAGGAGCACCTCCGGCACCTCCATCCCCTGCCATTCCCGGGGACGGGTATACTGGGGATATTCCAGGAGGCCATCTGAAAAGGATTCCTCCTCCGGGCTCTCCTCGCTGCCCAGCACCCCCGGCACAAACCGGGCCACGCAGTCCGTCAGCACCATAGCCGCCAGCTCCCCGCCGGTGAGGATATAGTCCCCTATGCTGATTTCCTCATCCACGCAGGTATCCAGTGCCCTCTGGTCCACACCCTCATAGTGCCCGCACAGCAGCACCAGGTGCTCCTCCGCCGCCAGTTCCCTGGCCAGCTCCGTGGTCAGGGTGCGGCCCCTGGGGCCCAGGTAGATCCGCCGGCCCCGGAAGGTTTCCATGGGCCCGGTGACGGATGCCATGGCATCAGAAATGGGCTGGGCAAGCATCACCATGCCGGCCCCGCCTCCGAAGGGATAGTCGTCCGTGTTTTTATGCTTCAGTTCAGAGAAGGGCCGGATATCCACCAGGTTTACATCCAGCAGGCCGTTTTCCCGGGCTCTGCCCAGAATGCTGGCGTTAAGGACGCTTTCAAACATCTCCGGGAAGATGGTGAGAATATCAATCTTCAAACACGGCCACCTCTTCCAGGCGTTCCATATCCACCAGAATTTTCTTTCCCTCCACGTCCGTCTCCGGGAACACCTTCTCAAGTGCCGGCGCCATAAGGGTTCCCCGGGGCGTGCGGAAGACATAGGTATCCACGGTGCCGTACTGCAGCACGTCCTCAAGGACACCCAGCACATGGCCTTCCCCGTCCACCGCCTGACACCCGATGAGGTCCTGCACATAGTATTCCCCCTCATCCAGGGGTGCGGCATGGGCCCGGTCAATATACAGTTCCGCTCCCCGAAGCTTTTCCACATCATCCGGGGATGTGCATCCCTCCAGGGTAATATACGCAAACCCGTCATGGACCCTGGAGCAGGCGGCCTTCAGGGGACGGTAACTGTCCTGCCCGTTTGCCTTTTCTTTCACATATAGAGTCTTCCATTTCAGAAAGTCTCCCGGATTGGCCGCATAGGGCCGGACCTTGGCCTCGCCGCGGATGCCCTGGGGCCGCAGCACTTCCCCCACGAGAAAAAACGCTTCCACCCTGATCCTCCAATCCTAAAGAAGGGCTCCCGCAGGAGCCCTCTTTCTTTCAGCCTTACAGATGATTCACCATGTCGTACAGGTCTTTGTTGAATTCCCGCTTTGCCTTCAGTGCTTCATCGATGGCCATATAGTATACTTTGCCTTCCTTCATACCGATGACCTGGTTGGAGATGCCGTCCCTGAGCAGACGCACCGCCAGCATGCCCGCCTCAAAAGCAAAGGCGCTGTCACGGGCCGTGGGCTCGGCACCGCGCTGGGTATAGCCCAGAACGGTGGCTCTTGCCTCAACATTGTTGCACATGCGCTTCATGATGGAGGCAAAGCGCACCGCGCTGATGGGCTCGCCTTCATAGCACTTCTTGCCATGGCTGTTGAGGAAGGTATACATATCGAAGGGTTCCATGGATTCCCAGCAGCCCTCAGCCAGGATGATGGTGGCTCTGGTGTTGCCCTTGGCCAGCTGCTGGTTGAGCCTGTGGGCCACGTTCTCCACGCTCCAGGGCATTTCAGGCACCAGAACGATCTCGGCGCCGGTGGAGACAGCAGTGGTCAGTGCAATATCGCCGCAGTGACGGCCCATGACTTCCACCACGGCAGGGCGGTCATGGCTTCTGGAGGTGGCACGGATGGCGCGCACGGAGTTGACGCACACATTGACAGCCGTGTCATAGCCCAGGGTCATCTCGGTATAGGGCAGGTCGTTGTCAATGGTGCCCGGGATGCCGATGCAGTGGATGCCCAGCTTGCACAGCTGTTCCGCACCGTGGAAGCTTCCGTCGCCGCCGATAATGACAAGACCTTCGATCTCCATGTCCCTGAGGGTGTTGGCCGCAACCTCACGCCAGGCGGGATCCATGAACTCCATGCACCGGGCCGTACGCAGGTACGTGCCGGGGCGGTCCGCAATGTCCAGCACCGTATCCAGGTGCATCTCTTCCATGTCGTCATAGATGCTGGTGGACTTGCGCAGCAGGCCGTTGTAGCCCCGCTTGATGCCCACAAGAGGCATGCCGTAGCGGGATGCCGCCTTGGCAATCGCCATAACCGCAGCATTCATGCCCGGGCTGTCTCCGCCGCTGGTCAATACGCCAATTTTCTTCATTGTTTTCAACCTCCGCAGGGAAACAGGTTCCCCGTCACTCGTTCAGAATTACAGATGGGAGTATACCACGTTGCCCCGGGAATGAAAAGCCGGCTCACACCCGGTCACTGCCCCTGAGGATTCCGCGCTCCATGGGGGCTCCCCTGGGCACAATGACAGGTTCCCCGGTCATTTTCTTCCCTATGGTCAGCTTAAGCCCCCTCAGCCGGAAGCCCTTTACGATGTGCTTCCCGCTCTCCCCGCATCCGGGGCAGTCCGCCCTTCCCTTCTCATAACGGCACTCATAGGGATGCAGATGGATATTCAGGATCTCATTGACGCAGCTGCGGCATACGTTGCCGCCGTATTTCTTCCTGATTTTTCCTGTTGTAAGCATCTGAATGCTCTTCCTTTCTGTTCCGCCATCCATCTGCCCTCTGTGCGGTGCATGGAAAAAGATGAGGATACGGGTAATGGACGTAAGTTACATAAAACGGAACCCAAAAAACGGGATGATCCGTACGACCATCCCATTTTCATATGATCTGTCTGGTTTACCGGATCACACAGCGCCCTGTGCCAGCATGGCTTCTGCCACCTTCAGGAAGCCGGCGATGTTGGCGCCCGCCACATAGTCGCCCTTGGTGGCGTACTCGGCAGCAGCAGATTCCACCTTGGCAAAGATGTTTTCCATGATGCCCTTGAGGCGGTTGTCCACTTCTTCAAAGGTCCAGCTGAGACGCAGGCTGTTCTGGCTCATTTCAAGAGCGGACACGGCCACGCCGCCGGCATTGGCAGCCTTTGCAGGTCCAAAGAGCACGCCGGCCTTCTGGAAGGCAGCGGTGGCTTCCAGGGTGGAGGGCATATTGGCGCCTTCCGCCACAGCCTTGACGCCATTGGCGATCAGCGCCTTGGCGGATTCTTCGTCGATTTCATTCTGGGTAGCGCAGGGCAGGGCGAGATCGCAGGGGATCGTCCAGATGCCCCTGCAGCCTTCGGTGTAGGTTGCACCGGGAACCTTGTCCGCATATTCCCTGATCCTGGCGCGGCGGACTTCCTTGATGTCCTTGATGACATCCAGCTTGACGCCGTCGGGATCATAAATGTAGCCGTTGGAATCGCTCATGGCCACAACCTTGGCGCCCATTTCCGTGATCTTCTGGGCAGCATAGATGGCCACATTGCCGCTGCCGGAAACCACAACGGTCTTGCCGCAGGCGTCCATGCCGTTTGCGCGCAGCATGGCAGCGGTGAAATAGCACAGGCCGAAGCCGGTGGCTTCCTTGCGGGCCAGGGATCCGCCGTAGGTCAGACCCTTGCCGGTGAGCACGCCTTCATACAGGCCGGTGATGCGCTTGTACTGACCGTACAGGTAGCCGATCTCGCGGCCGCCCACGCCGATGTCACCGGCGGGCACGTCGATATCTGCACTGATATGCCTGTAAAGTTCCGTCATGAAGCTCTGGCAGAACCGCATCACTTCGCTGTCGCTCTTGCCCTTGGGATCGAAGTCGGAACCGCCCTTGCCGCCGCCGATGGGCAGGCCGGTAAGGCTGTTCTTGAGGATCTGTTCAAAGCCCAGGAACTTGATGATGGACAGGTTGACGGAGGGATGGAAGCGCAGGCCGCCCTTGTACGGTCCGATGGCGCTGTTGAACTGCACGCGGTAGCCGCAGTTCACCTGCACCTTGCCCTTGTCGTCCACCCACGGCACCCGGAAGATAATGACCCTTTCCGGTTCCACGTAACGCTCCAGAAGGCCATTGGCGGCATACTCAGGATGCTTTTCAATCACCGGCTGCAGGGTGGTCAGGATCTCGGTGGCCGCCTGCACAAACTCCGGCTGATCCGCATTCTTCCGCTTGAGTTCTTCCAGGATATCCAGCGCATATGTACTCATAATTGAATCTCTCCTTGTAATCGGATTGCCCGTCAGACCCCTCTGGAATCCGAAGCGCGGCAAAATTGTATAGCGCCTCTAATTCCTTGACAAGTCAGAATCCTGCTTTTTTCGTGTTTCTCATGCATGACAGCAGAGAGACCCCTAACGATAAAACAGCAGTGCCCGGGCGTTTTTCCGCTCCCGGGCACTGCCATTCAAGCCCCTGTCATTCCTTTGCCATGTCCGCAAAAACAGGCTTCAGGGCAGGATAGATCTTCTTAAACTGCTGATACTTCTTTTCATAGCGCTCAGCAATCTCCGGTACAGGCTTTACGGTGGAGGAGACATGCACCAGGGCGTCACAGACCGCCTGGACACTGTCATAGGCACCGCAGGCCACCATGGCCAGCATGGCGCCGCCCATGCCGGGGCCCTGCTCGCTCTCGGAGGAATCCAGCTCAATGTTCAGCACATTGGCCATGATCTTCTTCCACAGGGGGCTCTTGGCACCGCCGCCGCAGATATTGCTGCGCTTCACATCAATGCCCAGGCTCCTGGCCACCTCCAGGGAATCCCGGATGGCAAAGGCAACGCCCTCCAGCATGGCCTGCACCATCTCCACCCTGCCGGTGTCCATGGTCATGCCCGTGAAGGTGCCCCTGGCATACACATCATTGATGGGGCTGCGCTCACCCATGAGGTAGGGCAGGAAGAAGACATGGTTGCTTCCCAGCTTCTCATCCGTGATAGGGGCCTGCTCGGCGGCAAAGTCCTCTGTCTTCAGCACTTCCTCCATGAGCCACTTGTTGCAGGAGGCAGCGGACAGCATGCAGCCCATAAGATGGAAGTAACCGTCCGCATGGTCAAAGCTGTGCAGGGCGTTGTTGGGATCCACGCCGAAGTTTCTGGAGGAAATGAAGATGGTGCCGCTGGTGCCCAGGGAAATGTTGCAGGCGCCGTCACCCACGGTTCCCGTGCCCACGGCAGCGGCTGCATTGTCACCTGCACCGGCCGCCACCCGCACCGTCTCCGGAACGCCGAGCATATCCGCAATATCTTTCTTCAGCGTGCCGACGCAGGCATAGCTTTCAAACAGTTTCGGCATCTGCTCTTCCCGGATGCCGCACAGATCCAGCATCTCCCTGCTCCAGCACTTGTTCTTTACATCCAGCAGCAGCATGCCGGATGCATCGGAATAGTCCGTGCAGTGCACCCCGGTGAGGACATAGTTGATGTAGTCCTTGGGCAGCATGATCTTCCGTATGCGGGCAAAGTTTTCCGGCTCATTTTCCTTCATCCACAGGATCTTCGGTGCTGTGAAGCCTGCAAAGGCAATATTGGCGGTACGGCTGCTGAGCACATCCCTGCCTATGGTCTCATTCAGGTAGTCCACCTGCTTCTGGGTGCGGCCGTCATTCCAGAGAATCGCCGGGCGGATCACTTCATCATGTTCGTCCAGCACCACCAGGCCGTGCATCTGTCCGCCGGCCCCGATTCCCGCCACCTGGGAGGCGTCCTGGCCCCTGAGGAGCTCCGGAATGCCCTCCAGCACGGCCTTCTTCCAGTCCTCCGGATTCTGTTCCGACCAGCCCGGATGAGGGAAGAAGAGGGGATATTCCCGGGAAACCACATTGCGGATTTCTCCCTTTTCATCCATCAGCAGCAGCTTGACCGCAGATGTTCCAAGATCCACGCCAATATACAGCATACCTACGCCTCCATATAATAAAGCTATTGTCCGTACGACACGGCAGTATTCCTGAGGATATTGTAAACCGATCCCCACATATGTCAACATCCGCCCTTTCCCCCTGCCTGCCGGTTTCATTCAGCACCTGTTTTTTCTCCCGTGCAATGGTTTTGCCCCCTGTCATGTCCTCTCTGGTATGCTCGCGGCTTTTCCATCCATTGTTTAATTCCTGATTTCGCATATAATAGCGGCGTACGGGAAAACCGTACGAAGCATACTTATACGGAGGATCTTTTTCATGAGATCTGAAGCCATTGAACACTATCGCGAGGCGCTCAGGCAGGGACAGAAATACTACCATGCCTGCGTCAGCCAGGGCAGGTACCCCTATCCCCAGGTGCTTGAAAACATCTGCCCCGAGTGTATGTCCGCCGCCCGTCAGGAACTTGGCATCATTGACATTCCTGCGGATGCCATCGTCGGCACTCTGGCCGAAGGCCGGAAAGCCGCCTTTGCCGGCAACTTCATGCCTCTCCTGTCAGAGACCACGGAGTTTGCCACCAAATGGATCAGTCTTTGCGACGCACACCTTGGGACGAAGGGGATCACTGACCCCATCTCCTGCTTTGAATACATGGGACGGTTTTATGTCCAGGAAGGACACAAGCGCGTCTCCGTTCTCCGCTCCTACGATTCCCCCTCCATTCTGGGCAAGGTCACCCGCATCTTCCCCGCCTGGTCGGAGGATCCGGCGGTGGTTGCCTACTATGAGTTCCTGAAGTTTTACAAGCGTGCCGGCATCTATGCCCTGCAGTTCTCACGTCCCGGCTGCATAGAGAAGATTGAATCCCTGATGGGATTTGAAAAGGACCATGTCTGGACGGAGGATGAGCGCAGCAACTTCCTGTCCATGTACTGGGTGCTGCGGGAAGCCGCCGGAAAGGACGTGCTGGATCAGACCAGGGACCACTCCCTGAGCGAGCTGCTCCTGTCCCTTCTGGAGCTCTACCCCTATGCCCAGCTGCTCACCCTGGGTGTCAGCGACATGCGCAAGCGCCTCTCCGGCATCCTGCCCGACCTCAAGTTTGCGGCGGAGGAAGACACGGTGGACAACACCACCGTTTCCACCGAACCCGACATTCCCGGCAGGAGCCTGGTGGGCCGGATTCTCGACGGCATCTCCCGTCCCGTCCTCAACGTGGCCTTTATCCACGTCAACACCCCCGGAACCAGCGTATGGACCTTCCGTCATGACGAAGGCCGCAAGTACCTGGAGCAGGCCCTGGGCAGCCAGGTGAAGGTCACCAGCTACTTTGTCAACGGCAAGAGCGCCGAGACCCTGATGGAGCAGGCCATCTCCGAGGACAACGCCCAGGTCATCATCGCCACGGCTCCCACCCTGCTGGCCCCGGCCCGTCAGGCCGCCGCCCTGCACCCCGGCGTCAAGGTGCTGGTATGCGCCCTGTCCGTGCCCTATGTGGGCGTTCGCACCTATTACAGCCGCATCCATGAGGCGAAGTTCATCTCCGGCGCCATCGCCGGCGCCCTCTGCGGCGACCGGCCCGTGGGCTACATTGCCCGTTATCCCATTCTGGGCGTGCCCGCCTCCGTCAATGCCTTCGCCCTGGGTCTTCGCATGACCAATCCCACCGCCAAACTCTATCTGGACTGGTCCTGCCTGGAGGGCGATTCCCTTCAGCGCCTGAAGGAAACCGGCGCCAGGATCATCTCCGGCCACCCCGTGGCTTCCTCCACACCCTCCAGCGTGTCACTGGGCTGGTCCACTTCCGTCATGCAGGAAGACGGCACGATGCTCCCCCTGGCCCAGGACGTGTGGGACTGGGGCCGCACCTATGAACAGATGATCCGCTCCATCCTGGCCGGGGCCTGGGAAACCACCGTGCCCCAGGGCAACTCCGTCAATTACTGGTGGGGCATGGACAGCGGTGTTATCAACATCGAACTGGCCGACAGCATCCCTGAAGGCGTCCGGCAGCTGGCCCACATCCTCCGGGAGGGCCTCTGCAACGGCAGCATCCAGATTTTCCACGGCAACATCCGGGATCAGGCAGGGGAAATGCGCATCGACAGCAACACCTGGCTGTCCCCTGAGGACATCATGCAGATGAACTGGCTCTGCGACAATGTGGTGGGCCGGATCCCGAAGTTTGACGAGCTTCTGCCCATGTCCAGGGAGACCACACGGCTTCTTGCCCTTCCCCAGGACACAGAACAGGAACCTGAAGCATAAACCGGCAAAAAAACAAAAGGGAGCAGGACACATGCCTGCTCCCTTTTCCTGTCTTGTGCCCGCGCCGACTTTCCGGTATAGTCCCAGCGGAAACATGGCAGACAAAACAGAAAAAGGAGATGCTCAATGATGAACATACAGGATCCCATCCCCGCCGGTGCCCTTCTGGTGGACCTGCGGGACCGGGAAGACTACGAAGCCGGCCACCTGCCGGGCGCCAGGCATATGACGGTGGATGAAATCCGTCAGGAGGCGGAAGAGGATACCCGGATCCTCCTGTACTGCTACCACGGCATACGCAGCCTGAAGGCAGCCCTGTTTCTGAAGGCAGCGGGCTACCCTAATGCGGAAAGCCTTGGCGGCATAAGCGGTTATCACGGTCCTCTTGTGAAATAAAAGCTGTCCGTCCTGTCCTTTTTTCCTCCCTCTTGCGACATTCTGCCGGGTGCATTATAATCTCTCCCGTTTCCATTCCGACAGAACAGAGGTGAATCCGTTGAAGATTCTGCTGATAGCAGACCAGGAATCGCCTGCACTCTGGGACCACTACCGGCCCGAGAGGCTGGAAGGTATTGACCTGATCATTTCCTGCGGCGATCTGAAGCGTTCGTATCTGGAGTTCCTGGTCACCATGGGTTCAAAGCCGCTCCTGTATGTACCCGGCAACCACGATGAAATCTTCGCAACCGACCCTCCGGGGGGCTGTGAAGACATCGACGGTTCGGTTTTTATTTACAACGGCCTGCGCATCGGCGGTCTGGGCGGCTGCAAACAGTACTCCGAGGGATGCTATCAGTTCACGGAGAAGGACATGCGCAAAAAGGTCCGCAAATTCCGCCGCGCTGTCAAAAGAGCCGGCGGCCTGGACATCTTTGTCACCCATGCCAGCCTCACCGGCTACGGGGATGCGGAAGACAGGGCCCACCAGGGCTTTGACTGTTTCCAGGATGTGCTGGACGAATGGCACCCCAAATACATGTGCCACGGCCATGTCCACCAGAGTTACGGATGGGACATACCCCGCATTGTGGAATACAACGGAATTCCCATTATCAATGCCTACGAACGCTATGTGCTGGAAATCCCGTAAGGTACGGATATGCATTTCATGGCCCGCCTGTGCGGGCCTTTTTTCATGTCCGTCACCCTTAAGGTTTCCCCGCTTAGGATCCCGGCAGAAAAAAGTCCTTGACAAGTTAGTTAGTCTGAACTATACTTCACGCCTGGTTAGACACATTTAATATTTGTTATACGCAATTAACCAGATGGGAGGCGGGAGGATGATGCCGTTAAGTTATGCAAACCCCGGGGAGGAAGCTGTCATCCGCAAGGTGGGCGGCAGTCCGGAGGTCAAAAAGCATCTGGAGGACCTGGGTTTTGCAGCAGGCGGAACCGTATCGGTGATCACATCCCTAAACGGAAATGTCATCGTCAGGGTGAAGGAGTCCCGCGTGGCCATAAGCGATGAGATGGCCCGGAAAATCATGATCTGACTGGAGGAAAAAGAATGAACAATCTCAGGGAAGTACCGGTGGGCCAGGCGGCCCGAGTGGTCCGGATCCATGGGGAAGGCGCCGTCAAGCGCAGAATCATGGACATGGGCATCACCAAAGGTGTGGAAATCACCGTGCGCAAGGTGGCGCCTCTGGGGGACCCCATTGAAATCACCGTGCGGGGATATGAACTTTCCCTGCGCAAGGCCGATGCAGAGAATATCGAAGTGGAATAATTTTATGCCCGAAGGTTAGGTATGCCTAATCCTTCGGAACGGACGGGAGGACAGCACGCATGGACATTCGCATTGCCCTGGCAGGCAACCCCAACAGCGGTAAAACAACCCTGTTTAATGCTCTGACCGGTTCCAACCAGTTTGTCGGAAACTGGCCCGGGGTCACGGTGGAGAAAAAGGAAGGCAGGCTGAAGAAGCACGAGGGGGTCATCATCACGGACCTGCCCGGCATCTACAGCCTTTCCCCCTATACCCTGGAAGAAGTGGTGGCCCGGAACTATCTGATTCATGAAAGGCCGGATGCCATCCTGAACATCATCGACGGCACCAACCTGGAGCGCAACCTGTACCTGACCACCCAGCTGGTGGAACTGGGCATCCCGGTGGTGGCGGCCATCAACATGATGGACGTGGTCCGCAAAAACGGCGACAAACTGAACACCCAGGACCTCTCCAGCCAGCTGGGCTGCAGGGTTGTGGAAATCTCCGCCCTGAAGGGCACAGGCATCACGGAAGCGGCGGAAGCAGCCATTGACGCTGCAAAAAGCGGCAAAACCGTTCCCCGGCACACCTTCTCCGGCCCTGTGGAACATGCCCTGGCGCACATTGAAGAAGCAGTTGTGCATGACCTGCCTGAGGAGCAGCAGCGCTGGTACGCCATCAAGGTCTTTGAGCGGGACGACAAGGTGCTGGAGCAGCTGAAGATCCCGCCGGAAACCCTCAGCCACATTGAATCGGATATTGTCAAGGCTGAGACGGAACTGGACGACGATGCGGAAAGCATCATCACCAACGAGCGGTATGTCTACATCGCCCAGGTGATCAAGTCCTGCTACCGCAAGCACAACGCAGGAAGCCTGACCACCTCCGACAAAATTGACAAAGTGGTCACCAACCGCTGGCTGGGCCTTCCCATCTTCGCCGCCGTCATGTTTGCGGTGTACTGGATCGCCATGGTGGGCGTGGGCGCCCCTGCCACCGACTGGGCCAATGACGGGCTGTTCGGCGACGGCTTCCATCTCTTCGGCATGGGCGGCGCCCAGTATGAGGAAGCCGCGGAACGCTACGGGGACACGGATGAGATCCTGGCCGCCTTTTCGGAAAACTACGGCGTGGAAATCAGCGATGAGGACCCGGAAGTTTCCCTGAATGCCCTGGTGGAAGCGGTCCCTGCGGATGCAGAAGTCACCTACATCACCCAGGATGAAGAAACCCTGGAGACAGAGGAACATGCCGGCACCACAAAAGCCGACCTGGAAGCCGCTGTTTCAGAATACCTGAGCACAGAAGAGGGCTACAAGGCGGATGTGGGTGCTCCGGATCCCGCTGCCTACGGCACATGGGTGCCCGGCATCCCGGCGCTGGCTGAGCAGGGACTGGATGCTGTGCATGCGGCACCCTGGCTCAAGGGCCTGATCCTGGACGGCATCATCGCCGGCGTGGGCGCCGTGCTGGGCTTTGTGCCCCAGATGCTGGTGCTGTTCCTCATGCTGGCCTTCCTGGAAGCCTGCGGCTACATGGCCCGTATCGCCTTTGTGCTGGACCGGATCTTCCGCAGGTTCGGCCTGTCCGGCAAGTCCTTTATCCCCATGCTCATCGGCGTTGGCTGCGGCGTTCCCGGCATCATGGCCTCCCGTACCATTGAAAATGAACGGGACCGCCGGATGACCATCATGACCACCACCTTTATCCCCTGCGGCGCCAAGGTTCCCTTCATTTCCATGATCGCCGGCGCCATCTTCCACAAGTCCGCCTGGGTGGCTACCAGCGCCTACTTTATCGGCATGGCAGCCATCATCATCAGCGGCATCATGCTGAAGAAGACCAGACGTTTTGCTGGCGATCCCGCTCCCTTTGTCATGGAACTGCCCGCCTACCACTGGCCGACCCTGTCAAACGTCCTCCGCTCCATGTGGGAGCGCGGCTGGAGCTTCATCCGCAAGGCCGGTACCATCATTCTTCTCTCCACCATCCTGGTATGGTTCTTAAGCCGTTTCGGCATGGCAGACGGCTCTTTCCGGATGCTGGAGGAGGAAGAACTGGACCTGTCTATTCTGGCCCTGGCCGGCAACGCCATCGCCTGGATCTTCAGACCCCTGGGCTTTGGCACCTGGCAGGCAGCCGTTGCCTCCGTCACCGGCCTGATCGCCAAGGAAAACATTGTGGGCACCATGGGCACGCTCTATGGCGGAACGGAAACCTACGCCAATCTGGCAGCTGCCTTCACCCCCGTTTCCGCCTATTCCTTCCTGGTCTTCAACCTCCTTTGCGCTCCCTGCTTTGCGGCCATCGGCGCCATCCGCAGGGAAATGAACAACGCGGGCTGGACCTGGTTTGCCATCGCCTATCAGTGCGGGTTTGCCTACGCCGTTTCCCTGATGATCTATCAGTTCGGCAGCCTGTTTTCCGGAAATCTCCATATCATCGGTCTCATCGCAGCCGTCGCTGTACTGTGCCTTATGATCTACATGCTGTTTATCCGCAAATATCAGGAAGCCACAAAGCTGACGCGGAAAGTGTGAGAATATGCTTCAGTTTATCTCCGATAACGCCGGAACCATTCTGATTACCCTGGTGCTGGCTCTGCTGGTTGTACGGGCGGCTCACCAGCTCAGGAAAGACAGAAAGCAGGGGAAATCCTCCTGCGGATGCGGCTGCGGCAGCTGTCCCATGTCCGGCACCTGCCACAGGCAGGCATAACTGCATGATCTTTCGGCAAAAGTCCCGGTTTTCCGGGACTTTTGTTTTGGGGTTATTATCCTGTTCATGGTCCTGAAATCTGACCGTCTGTCTTTCAGGCAGAAAAAAGCATGCCGCACTTTAGATTGTCTTTCCATGCGCACATGCTTATGTTTCAGACCGTTTTTTACTTTGTTTTCGGGATATCCCTTTTTACTTCACCAGTCCGGAGAAATCCAGGGAAATGCCCTGATACCGGCTCTTTGCATAGCTTTCCTTTTTCATGTCCGGGGAGAAATTGCCGGAAAACAGATGCCGGACGGAATACGCCGCGGAGATTTTCACGGACGCGTCCAGTCTCCCTGTTTCCTTTCCTTCAGCATCCGTCATGGTGAGATCCGCCGGGAAATCCGAGCCGGTTATTCATCCGGGACAGGATCACAGCCCACCCAGCGTCTGGCCATGGAACGTCCGTACCCGGTCACACCGGCCACCGCGCAGAAGGCCAGGATGACACAGAGCACCACAAGTCCTCTGCGCCGCAGATGTTTCCTTCTGGCTTTCCCTTTCATACGTCCCCTGCTCATGCATATCCATCTTTTCCGTCTCTCACAGCATCTCAGGAATGGGCTGCCTCTTCCATTTCCACAAGCTGCTCAGCAATCTCTGCGTCTTCTGTTTCTCCCAGGGATTCCAGCCACTGACGGACGGTCTCAAATGCCTGACTGACCTTCTCCGCTGCAACAGACCCGGCATCCACTGCATTCCGGCGGATGATTTCCCAGGCCTCACGGACAGAATCGGTCACAAGCTCCGCCTTTTCTGCCATATATCTTTCCATCCTGCGGTACCATCCGGACATCTCTGCCTCGGCCACACCGGCATATTCCGCCACACGGTCCACGGCCTCGGCCACTTCCTGATCCACGGCTTCATCGCTCTCAAGCAGCCAGTCCCGCACCGTGTGATAGGCTTCCGTCACCTTTTCCGCTGCCACCTCGCCTGTTTTCTGTGCACCGGTCTTCAGGGTTTCCCAGGCTTCCTCCACTTTTTTGTCCCACTGCTTTTTCTTCATGTAGGTCTCGGCATTCTCCGTCCAGTCGGCGATCTTTTCCTTCATCCATTCCATACCTTCCTGAACGGCATCCGAAGCCATGCCAAAGCCTGCCTGCACCGCATCCTTTGCCTTGTCCCAGCCGTCGGAAAGGACATCGGAAAGCATCCCGGCACCCTCACCGATCCAGTTCAGGAAGTCGCTGTCTTCCCCGTTTTCTTCTTTCATTTCGGTTTCTTCCGTCTGTTCCTGCACGGCATTTTCCGCCTTTTCATCCTCAGACGGTGCTTCCGCCAGGGCAGCGCTTCCAAGGAGCATAAGAGCCAGTGCCACAGCCGCCAGCTTCGTCTTTTTCATATTCATTGCCTTCTTTCCTTATCTTTCACACGTTTTTTTGCATGCATCCCATAAGTCATCTGTCACGGGCCGTCATCAGCCCGCAAACCGCCGGAAAAACCGGGCGGGTTCCGTTTCAGCGGAAATCCATCCTGCTGCACACATATCATAGTACAGGAACAATGAGATTATGTTTAAATTCTGTTAAGAAATTGTTAATGCTGATACAGAAAGCAGCCGGCGGAAGAATCCCGTTTCGGGTCTTCCGCCGGCTGTCTGTATTACTATATGGCCTGCAGATCACGCCACAATATTCTGAACCCACACACCCTTGCGCACCAGGTGGAACCCGTACAGGCACTTGATCCAGTCGCCGACACACACCAGCGTCATGATCAGCACCACGTGCATGGGGGTAAACCGTGAGAGCAGGAAGGCAATGGGAATGGAAACCGCCCACGCATTCACGCTGTCAAAAAGGAAGGTAATACCGGTTTTTCCGCCGGATCGGAGGGTGAAATACACCGCATTCATAAAGGCATTCTGGGGCATGAAGACCGCGGTGACCATCATGAACTGCATGGCAAGGGTCCGCACTGCGTCGTTGGTGTTATAGAGCCTTGGGAACAGGGGTGAAGTTGCAAACACCACCATGCCGATCCCGGCAGCCAGTGTCACGGAAAAGGCAATCAGCTTTGTATCCGTGTCCCGGGCTTCCTCCATCTTCCCGGCCCCCAGCAGCTGGCCCACCATAATGGCCACCGAGCTGCCCATGGCCAGGAACACCCCGTTGAACAGATTGGTTATGGTGGAGGAGATGTTGACGGCAGCCACCACATTCAGCCCCCGGACGGCATAGCACTGCACCAGGATGGCCTGGGAGGTGGACCACAGAGCTTCATTGAGCAGCAGGGGCAGCCCCTTGACGGTGATGGTCTTCACCAGCTTCACAGGGATCCCCCATTTCCGGTACATGCCCACAAAATACGGCGTCCTGTCCGGATGCGTATGGGTCCATATCACCACAATGGCCAGCTCCACCCATCTGGAAAGCACCGTGGCCGCCGCAGCGCCCACCACCCCCAGGGCCGGAAAACCAAAGTGGCCGAAGATCAGAAAATAGTTGAACACCAGGTTCACCAGCACCGCGCTGACACTGGCCAGCATGGGCAGCCGTGTTTCGCTGCACTCCCGCAGGGTGGAGGTGTAGAACTGAGCAAACACAAACGGCGGCATCCCCAGGAGCATCACCTGCATATACGCCATGGCATGGCGCAGTGTGGCCGCCAGATCCCCCGTGTCCCCTGCATCATGGAGATAAAGGGAAATCAGGCTCTCCCCATGAAATACAAACAGCGTGAGCGCAATGGCCGTTACTCCGAGGCCCAGCCACAGCTTATAGTGGAAGGTGTGCCGCACCCCCTGCCAGTCCTTCTGGCCGCAGTACTGGGCCGTAAAGATGCCTGCACCGGACAGGCCTCCGAAGATGCACAGGTTGTAGACAAACATCAGCTGGTTGACGATGGCCACCCCTGACATGGGTTCCGTTCCCACGGCGCCCACCATAATGTTGTCCAGAAGGGACACAAAGCTGGTGATCCCGTTCTGTACCATGATGGGCAGTGCCACCGCCATCACCCTGCGGTAAAATGCCCTGTCGCCCACAAGCGTCTGTCTGATACCCACGCATTCGTCCTCCGGTCTGCCCGCTTTTCCGCGTGCCGGCGTATCATAGCAATTCATGGAAGGGAATGCAAGAAAACCTCCGCACCGCCTCCCGCAGGCGGGATGGCGATTGGAGGCTCTTGGAACATGGGTGCTGTTTTACAGCTGAGCGATGTACTTTCTCTGCTCCGAAACAGGGATGTTCAAGGCGTCCATCGCCTGGCTTGCGGACAGTTTCAGATTTTCCATCATGCTCTTAATGTTTTTCACGCGTTCCTGCTCTGCAGCATCTGCACGTTCTTTCTGTATCTCTTCTTTCATGAGATCTTTCAAAGCCCTGCACATTTCCGTATTTCTCCTCGAAGAAAGCCAGTTTTTAGTTTTCCAAAAAGTTTATAGAAGCTTATATAATAACGTTTTTGCGATCTATAACAGCTATATCAGCTTTATAAACTGGCTCAAGATGTTAACAATATGACCGAAATTTGTAATTCGAAATGACATTTTTTGTATATAAGGGGTTAATGATTCATTACGCAACGAGTTATAAGCTGATGAATATTTGCTTATTTCTCAAACTCGTCAATGAGATTAATCAGAATCAATTTTTTTGCTTTACTTAAACGTTGGAGTCGATGTAATAATTCATAGTCT
>CAMOVR010000055.1 GCA_946627565.1 uncultured Clostridia bacterium | reverse complement strand
TGCGGTGCCGGATTTAAAGAATCAGCGGCGGAAATCCACCCTTCAGGAAGCGTGGAGGTTCCGCCGCTGAAATCACTTTGGAAGCTGTTTTCGGCTTTGTGCTTTTACATGGAGCAGGCAAAGGGACGATCCGTCTTTCAGGGATCCCCTTTGCAGCGGGATATTCCTGCCGGAAACCTTATTCGGCCGGGGTAAGCATTGTAAGCAGCCCCTCTGCCCCGTAGGTCTGGTAGAGTGACACATACATGTCAATCAGCTCTGCATTGTCAGGATATTTTTCCTTCAGTGTTGCTGCGAAGCTGTCGATGTCGACTTCTTCACCGGCCAGGACCTTTTCCAGCATGGATCCAAATTCTGTAAGAATCTCGACCATCCCCGCAAAGGGATCTTCCGGCTCTTCCACGGTGCCATCGGTGTGGAACCGCAGATCGGCTGCCCACTCTGTGATGCCGCCCAGTTTTACATCCTTGACAACCAGGTCACCTTCGGTGCCGTTGTCCTGGGCTTCCGTATACTGATCAAAGTCCGCGTCCACCTGGCAGAAATAGTCGTAGACGCCATAGCGCAGGGAGAAGACAATGATCATCTCTCCGTTTTCATCGTTCTCCGTGCCGTTGCTTCCGGTTTCAAAGCCTTCCTCTGTCAGCTGAGCCAGCGTTTTTCCGACCATGGCCTGCATTTCCTCATCCGTCAGGGGCTGGGCTGTGAATTCCTCACTGTAGGCGATGGGCAGTGTCTTGATGTAATCGTCCACCGCCTGCATGGCTGCATCGTGCTTTTCGAAGAAGTCTTCCGCCTCATAGTCCAGGCTGTCCATGGCCTCGTTGAGCTCAGTGAGCTTCTCATCCCAGTAGGCCACGCTGCGGTAATATTTTCCGTCCTTCATGGTGACCACCGCGTAGTACTCTTCCGGAACACCGCCGGTGATAACACGGTCTTCATAGCTGTCATCGATGGCATCACCCACCGTCGCGTACAGAGGTGCACCATGTCCTTCTTCTGCGTATACCCCTGTCATGGTTGCAAGCATCAGCACTGTCATGAGCAGCGCAATGATTCTTTTCATTTTCCCTGTCCTCCTGTTTGTCTGTGTTTCTTATGCCGCCGGAAAACCGTTCCGGCTGCGCTTACATAAACGGAAATCACCCGACGATTCTTCCGGATAAGTGGTTTTTACGGGGCAAAAATGGTACCCGGTTCAATGTTCATCACAGATCGGGTGATGATCCTGAAACGGGTACCAAGATCCTTTACGGTCTGTTTTCAGCCTGGGATGCTTTCATGCTATGGCATCAGAATTCCCACATCCACATGCCGGCGTAGTCTTCAGGGTCATCTTCAAAGGGTCTTCCCATGATGGCAGGATCCGTGGATTCGGGGATGACCAGTTTGCCTTCTTCATCAAAGGCAAAGACAGCGCTTACTTCTTCTTCCTGCTTGTCAGCGTTCAGATCCAGTTCGCCGTTCTCAAGGTATGTATACAGCATTCTGTATCCGCTGAGAACCAGGGTATCCGTTTCCGGGTCATAATTGCCGCTGAGGAACCAGTTCCAGGTCTGGGTCTCGTTTTCAGGCATCTCCAGTGTGACATCATAGATCAGATCTTCGCCTGCCCACTTGACCTTCAGCTTTGCATTTTCATTGACGTAGGATCCGGGAAAAAGGCCGATCCGATGGAAAACGGTGGCAGAGAAGGTATCTTCCTTCTCATCGTCCCAGCACAGCTCGTCTGCGTCATTGATGAAGAACCGGGCGGATCCGTCTTCATATTCATATGTGGATTCGGTGATCATGCCCGTCTCATCAAACGTATTGGCAGACTTCATACCGCTTCCATTGGCCACAAGGGACTTGGTTTCTGCATCGTAAAGCAGCAGATATTCCCAGGAGTTAAAGGTATTCTCGCCGGTCATTTCCTGAACCAGAAGTTCGTATCCATAGTCCATGGGACTGATAAGAATCCGGATCTGGGCGTCACCGGATACCCAGTACGAGCTGAAAGCCGGTACTTCCGCGTCGCTTTCCTCAGCAAAGGCAGAAGCGCACAGCAGCATGCACAGGGCCATCAGAACGGCAAAGAACTTTTTCATGATTATTCATCTCCTTGTCTATTATGCAGGACTTTTTCAGTCCGGCTCTACTGACAGATCAGACGTTCAGGTGAGGGAAAACAGCCATGAAAAACGATCCCTGTCTGCCCGTCGGCTCAGAAGTCTATATCTCATTGTGCCAGGCGTCAAGAAACTGTATGTACGGTGCAGGCGGAAGGTTAAACAGAAAACCCATGGTCTTGTGGGATGCAGACTGGAGTCTTTGTTCCTTATGCCTTTTTTGCCCGTCAGCTATGCTTTTCTTTCTTTATCATCATGGGTGATCCCTGCGAGTATGATGTTTCCGGCAAATTGATGCGTATTTTCTGCCCTTTATTCTTACGAATGGCCCCGGCGGCTGCTTTATCCCATTTCTCCGTTTCAGTTCCACAGCAACAGCAGGAAGTCCGGACAATGGTGTGGGAATAAAGACTGCATCAGCGATTTCTCTTCCGGAGAGCATCTCCTCCGCTTTCACATACTGCCCACCCAATTGCATGACAGGAAACCTATGGTCTTCCCGGAATTCAGACTGCACTTTGTGTGCTTGCCCATAAAGATTCTTTGCTTCTTATGCTTTCTCGATCCGGCAGCTATGCTTTCCTTTCTTTTCGTCATATGTTATCCCTGCGAGTAAGATATTTCCGGCAAAAGGCTTGAGAACAGAGGTGTATTTCCGGTCTTTTATCTGACGAATGGCTCCGCCGGCTGTCTTATTCCATTTCATTTCCACAACAATAGCAGGCAGTCCGGACAATGGTGTGGGTATGAAGGCTACATCAGCTATCCCTTTTCCGGAGGGCATTTCCTCCACTTTTACATATTGCCCGAATGCAGAAATATAAGCATACTTGATGATTGCACGAAGGGCCTGTTCGTTGTTATAAAACTGAGGTGCGTAGTTTTCTTCCCGTATTTCTTCAAGAGCTGCGGCAACAGCTTCTTCATTTCCCTGAAAGGTATCTGCCAGGAGTTTCCGTGAACGGTTAAGAAGTTTTCCCCAATGCTTTCCCACCTGATCATGACTGAGGAAATGCCGGAATACATCTCTGACTTCCTCATTGGGAATATGTACAGTTCTTGTGACCGCATCATATGTCAGATAACCCAGATGTATAAGAAGTGTCAGCACATCATCCTTTGACTGAAAATGTGCAAAGTCATTCTGAAACTGTGATACGCAGATTTCTATTTCAGCTCCGCCAATAAGGCGTGCCACCGTTTCCTGCAGGCCGTCGAAATCCATCTGAATATAGTCTGTCATTGCTTCGGCCGCTGAAGTTGCATATACCGTGACGCCGCATACGATTTTCCGGATCATTCCGATCAAGGTTATAAAAAGAATATCGGGTTCAGAAGTTAGAAAAACAAAGACACAACGGTGGAAAAGGAGACACGGACCATGTTGCTTTTCTGCTGATATCTCTGTCATTTTACGCCACAACCGGTTGTATGGCAAATTCCGGCTCCCAGAGGGCAGATGGGCAGACCTATGCCAGTTACAGGGAAGACGTGAGATATATACAACATGAATAAGCGCGAATAAAAATAGAACTTAAACGATTAAGTAATTGTATAGAGAACTGAATAATGGTAATATTGTAAAGTGATATTCATGAGATCATCCCGGCACGCAAACATGTCTGCCGGCGCTTCTTTCTGCATGACAACCGTCTGCTTTTCCTGTATAATGCGGCCAACCTGATTACGCGCGTAAATACATGTAAAGATATGGCTGCAGCAGGAAAAACATAAGCGAAAACCGGATGCGGAGGACCGACAGAAAGGAAAAAAGCATGGTTACAAATGTACGGATTCAGGGGAACAGTGTGATCATCACAGAAGATGGCGTGGACTACATCTGTGATGATACCCCGGGCATAACCGCAGCAAAAATTCTCATTGCTGATTTCTATCCGAGAAACGACAGAAACAGGGTCATTCTCCTGCAGGCTTTCTGGAATGAAGAAACGCATGATATGACATACGCGCCCCTGAAGCCGGAAGATGAAAAGGATGCCTGGGACGCGTACTGCACCATCATGGAATGCATGGATGACTGACATGTTACCTGCAGTCATCATCTGTCAGGGCCCTGTACATGGACATATGTACATAAAGATTTGTCAGAAGATCAGGCATTTGAAGACCATGGCAGGCGATTTGCTGTTCTGACAAACACCACAGGCATATTCATTCTGAAAGATCTTAAACCTGTCCCCGGCAGCTCAGCGTGCCGGAGAGAGCCGACACATGCTACAGAGAGGAGAGAAATTCATGACGGGATATGAACATCTGACAAAACAGTATGCGGACATCCGCGCACACACAGGCGGTGTCAGGGACAAGCGCCGGTTTGAGTTTACCTTCGGTACGCCCATGGAAGAGCAGGCCCACATTGCACCGCCCACGCCATGGCAGACCAGGATCCTGTCCGAACTCCATTTTGCACTGGAACTTGTGCGGGGCGGAGAGGGCATTCAGGACGGGGAACGTGCACAGATGCAGAAGAAGCTTTCAGATGCCATGGACTTCCTCGCAGAGCATCTGCGCACGGACGGCTGTCTGACGGATCAGGTATGCCGCAGTGCGGAGGAAAAGATTCTGGATCTGTCTGAAACAGCAAAGACATATGACCTGATCTATGTGTCCCACGCCCATATTGACATGAACTGGATGTGGGGCTATCAGGAGACGGTGGCGGCCACCCTGGCCACATTCCGCTCCGTTCTGCACATGATGGAGGAGTATCCGGAATTCACCTTCATGCAGTCCCAGGCATCCGTCTACAGGATCGTGGAAGAATATGACCCGGCCCTCATGGGGGAGATTCAGAAACGGATCAGGGAGGGCAGGTGGGAAGTCACTGCCAATGCATGGGTGGAGAATGACAAGAACATGCCGGATACGGAATCCCTCCTGCACCACGTATCGGTGACCAGGGAATACCTGGAGCACACCTGGGGCCTGGACACCCGGAAGATTCAGGTGGACTTTTCCCCGGATACCTTCGGCCACAGCCGCTTCATTCCGGAAATCAACCGCCACGCATGCGTTCCGTACCTGTATCACTGCCGGGGCACGGAGGAGGATGTCATTCTCTTCCGCTACCGTGCGCCGGGCGGGGCGGAAAGCCTGGTGTACAAGGAGCCCTACTGGTACAACAGCAGCGTGAATCCGGACAACGGGATCGGTCTGATCCGTGTCAGTGAAAAGTGCACGGGCCTGAAAACAGGCCTTATTGTCTACGGCGTGGGCGACCACGGCGGCGGGCCCACCCGGCGGGACATTGAGAAGGTCCTGGAGATGCAGCACTGGCCCGTGTATCCCGCGGTGCACTTTGGCACGCTGCATGCATTTTTCCATGCGGCCGAGCAGGTCCGGGAGAAGCTTCCCGTGATTGACCATGAGCTCAACACGATTTTTGCCGGCTGCTATACCACCCAGAGCCGCATCAAGATGGGCAACCGCAAAAGTGAAGTGTCGCTGCTGGATGCCTCCGGCCTGAGCGCCCTGGCAGCTCCCCTGACCGGGACCGCCAGTCCGGAAGAGACGCTGCGCAAAGCCTGGCAGGATGTGCTGTTTACCCATTTCCATGATATCCTTACCGGCTCCTGTATACAGGAGAGCCGGGAGCACGCCATGGGGCTGTACCAGGATGCCCTGGCCCGCACCCAGACGGTGCTGGGAAATGTGATGCGTGAGGTTTCGGAAAAGATCGACACTGGCGCATTCCTGACGGAGGAGGACATCTCCCTTACCCAGTCGGAGGGTGCCGGTGCGGGCGCCGGTGTATGGTACACCCCCGGTGAATACATGGCACGGAATCTGGGTTCCTATGCCGGGGTTCCCAATCCCGAGCGCGGTGCCGGAAGAACGAGGGTGTATACGGTGTTCAACACGGCCCAGGTGGACCGGGAGGAACTGGTGGAAACCACGGTCTGGGACTATACGGGGGATGTAAGACGCCTTGAGGCCGTGGACGAGGAGGGCAGGATACTTCCCCTGCAGCTGACAGGTGACACACCCGGGCATTACTGGGACCACAAATATTACAAAGTCCTGGTGCGCGTACAGGTGCCTGCCCTGGGCTACACCACCTTTGCCCTGCGGGAAAAGGAGATGGATCAGTACCCGGTGTACCGCTTAAACGATGTCCGGGTTGACCGGGAGCTGGGCCTGCTGGTGATGGAAAACGCCCATCTGCGTGTGGTCCTTGACGGAGGCAGCGGCATGATCGTCTCCATGGTGGACCGGGAAAGCGGTGCGGAACTGCTGACAGGCCCTGCAGGACTGTACCTGGCGGAGGCGGAAAAACAGACGGACGACGCCTGGCATATCGGACGGATTCTGCGGAAACATCCCATGGACAGGGTTGTTTCCATCCGGTACTGTCCGGGTGAACTCCGCCAGGGGGTGGAAATCACCTATGCCATCCTTTCCTCCCGTGCCACTGTCAGGATCTGGCTTGACAGGGACGCCAGGGAAATCCGCAGTGAAATGGAAATTGACTGGGCGGAATCCGCGGGACACAGCAAGGACATGGTACCTGTCCTCCTGTGGTGCGTACCCATTGAGGGAAAACCAGGGACAATGCTCTGTGATGTGCCGGGCGGCATGGTGCAGCGGGAGGCGGGGTGTATGGACCAGGCATGCCTGACCTTCGCCGGCGCCGCGTGCGGGGGAAAGAGAATGGTTCTGGCTGCGGACTGCAAATATGGCTACCGGCTTGCGGACGGCATTCTTTCCTGCACACTGATTCATTCAGCCGGCTCCCCGGATCCGTATCCGGAGATCGGCCTTCACAGGATTCAGATCTGGATGCATGTGAGCGGTATGACGCCTTCTCAGATCCGGCGGCACGTGGAGGCCCTCAACCGTCCCCTGACCGCCTATTCCACAAAGGCCAAGACGGGGCCGCTCCCCGCCCGGATGCGCCTGATGGATTTCCGCGCGGACACCTGTATTCTCTCCTGCGTGGAGCAGATGGACGGTCATACGGTCTGCGTGCGGATGTATGAGGCCGAGGGCATGTACTCTGCGGTATCCGTTAAGGTGCCCTTCCCGGTTGAGAAGGCCTTCCTGACGGATATGCGCGGTGAAAACCAGGAAGAAGTGCAGAAACAGGGGGATTGTTTCGTATTTACGGTGGCACCCTTCCGCGTGGCGGAACTTCGCCTTGTAAGGTAAGGCCGGGGCTTCAGAAGGCTGAAGAAAAGAAAATATGCAAACGAAAAGGACCGGGGCAGGTCAGATAGCCTGCTTACGGTCCTTTCAGTATGTCATGATGCGAAGCCGGATGCATAAAAATGCCGTTTGCTCTTTTCACGGGGTCTCAGGTTCTGACCGGAACACAGCACAGCCGCTGCAGCTGCTCTTTCCAGGAAAGTACATCCGCTGCGTCCGGCGCGTGAAACCCGTCCTTCTCAAGGCCCAGCTGTCCACGCTTGTCGTTGCCCAGGGGATGATAGGGGAGAATGTCCACATGCCGGATCCGGGGCAGCTCCTCCGTAAGCTGCCCGATTCCCCGGAAATGTGCCTGGGTATCGTTGACGCCGGGGATGACCGGGCACCTGAGGACGATATCCGCCCCCTCCCGGTCAAGACGCCTGAGGTTATTAAGAATCAGGCGGTTGTCCTGGCCGGTCCAGTGCCTGTGCGCCTGCGGGTCGGTGATCTTCCAGTCGTACAGGAAACCGTCCACGAAGGGCAGGACAGCCTGAAAGGCTTCCCAGGGGACGAAACCGCAGGTTTCCACCAGGACATGCACACCCTCAGCATGAAGGCGCTGTGCCACGTCCCGGGCAAAAGCCGCCTGGCTGAGGGGTTCACCCCCGGTCAGCGTGGCCCCGCCCCTGCTGCGGAAAAAGGGACGGTCCCGGAGCACACGGGAGGCGACTTCTTCAGCGTCCATGTACTGCCCGTGCATCCGGCATGCCCCTGCGGGACAGAGGGAAACGCATGTTCCGCAGCCGGTGCACCGGGTCATGTCGTATTCGCCTGCGCTTCCCCGGGCTCCGCCGGGACAGACGCTGCAGGCTCCGCAGCGCAGGCAGGCGGAGAAGCGGACCATCACCTGTCTTCCCGGCAGCTGGTCTTCCGGATTGTGGCACCAGGCGCAGCGCAGGGGACAGCCCTTGAAGAACACACTGGTGCGTATACCCGGTCCGTCACTTACGGAAAAGGGCAGGATATCTGCAATCAGGCCGCGCATGGTCAGTACAGGGCACGGGTGAGCATATCCGCCTGGGTGCCCGGGTCCAGGTCCACAAAACGCGCGCTGAAGCCTCCCACGCGGACAAACAGGTTCTGGTACTTTTCCGGATGGACCATGGCGTCCTCCAGTTCGCCCCGGTCCATGACGCTTATATTCAGTGACAGGATGCCCAGGTCAAAAGCGGTGTCCACCAGGTCGTCCACCACGTCCGGATGGTCCGTAAAGAGGGAACGGCTGAGTTTCAGGTTCTGGGCGGTGCCGGCAGTCAGCTGCATGGGGGTGGATGCTATGGAGCGGAGCATGGCCGGCAGGCCGCAGCAGTCCATGCCGGCTGTGGGATTGTTGCCGTTGGAAAGATATGTGAAGGCATGCCTTCCGTCGGCTGTGGCCAGGGTATACCGTCCAAGGTCCACGTTGGCCCCGTTGTTGATCACCACCACCAGATAGGAGGAGAGCCCCTGGGCCACTGCCTGGCGGGCCGTGGTCTCAAAGACATGGGTGTTGACCATGCGGGCCATCTCATCCGCCTCATGGTCATCGTTGCCAAACTTGGGGCAGCGGAGCAGCTCCTGCCGCAGGTCCTCGTGCCCTTCAAAGTCCTGATCCAGGATTTCCACCAGCTCAGGCAGGGTAAGGCGCTTTTTCCGGTAGACCATCTCCTGTATGGCGCACAGGCTGTCTGCCACGGTGGTGTTGCCGTAGGTTTCATAGGTGCCGGCCAGATAGCGCAGGCCGGGGATCAGGGGCTGGGCCTTTAAAACGCAGTCGTCCATGAGCAGGCTCATCATCAGCATGGCGCTGTTTTCTTTTACCGCGTCATATACCATGCGCTGATGCCGCGCGGCCATGGCGGTGAAGTATTCCACCTGCCTTTTGTATGCGTCCACCAGCTGTTCAAAGGTGGTGAAGCTTTCCGGACTGCCAAGATCAAGACCGTGGCTGCACCCCCGGACAGGATCCGTGCCTCCGTGCAATGTGACCTCCAGGGCCTTTGCCAGGTTGATGATGCTGTTGGGGGTGCCCATGCTCCGGTGGCCCAGCACATATTCTCCGCATCCAAAGAACCCGTATTGCTCCGCTTCCTCCAGGCTTACGTGCATGGTGTTCCGGACCGCGCTTACGGAGGCTGTGTCATTGAAAAGCAGGGGGTAGGTCATGCCCTCTGAGAGCATGCGGAAGGCAAGATTCCATACCTGCGGGTCAAGGCCCGGGTATATGCGCAGGGAAAACTCCGGCTTCAGCTCCCGGAACCGTTCGCCGGCCTTCAGTATGGCCAGGGACACCCGGTCGGCGTTTGCGCTGTTTCGCCTGCCCACGCCTCCCACCACGATGCGCCCGTCCCGGCTGTCGGTATCCTTCATCAGGCGGTAGAAGGACAGAAGAAGGGAAATGGCTTCCTCCTCCGTCATGGCGCCGCTGTCCAGGTCCTTTGCGTACAGGTCCCCCAGGTACACGTCCATGCGGCCGAAGTCCCGTCCGCCGCACAGGGCGGAATAGAACCATACCAGCTGCAGGGCGTCCCGGAAACAGGCAGGGGCGCCCTCCTGAAGGCGCCGGGCGCTGTCCAGCATGGGCTGAATCCAGTCAGGGTCGGCCCCCAGCTCAAGCAGGGCTGTGAGCTCCTTTTCATAGCGGGCAACAAGGTCTGTGAGAAGACAGATGATCTCAAGAAGGGCGGAGAGGAAATCCCGCTGGCTTTCTGTAAGGTCAGGATCCTTTGCCCGGGTGAGGACTTCCTTTCTCAGGCCCGGCAGGCCCAGGCGGACCAGCTTGTCGTAATCCAGCTGGGAGAAGACCAGGCGGTAGAGACCGAAAATGACGCCGGACTCCCTGTTCCACAGGTCGCTGTGCATCTCCCGGCGCATCCTTTCGTCGTAGGCTGCCCGCACTTTGGCATTGACGTTCTCCCGGCGCCAGAATGCCACCATCTCCTGGATGGCATGCCGGTTTTCAGGCGTCTGGGAGGGACGGTTCATGACCCGCTCAAGGCGTCCTATGTCCGCATAGAAGGAGACGTTGTCCAGGCCGTCCGTGTCGTCATCCCAGTAGCTGGGGGCAACCCCCAGGGGACGGAACATGCGCCGGCCAAAGAGCAGGTCCCCTTCCCGGACGGGCCGGAGGGCTGCGGGCAGGCTGACCCTCAGGCATTCAGCTTCCCGCGTCGCCAGGCCGCGCCCGGTATATGTCTGATAAACCTGTGTGAAATGAAATTCCACTTCCAGGGCGTCGTCCAGATGCCTGTCGTCCCAGGCCAGGTATCCTTTCATTGCGCTCCCTCCAGTCCGTAAGTTCATTAGAGAAAGAAACGGATCAGGTCCTCCTGAAAACAGATGTATGTATCCAGTATAGGAAAGGGACACATAAAGCCAAGTGCCGGAATGAGGAAATAATATGCAAAAAATAAGATGCCTCTTTAGGCACATGCCTGTACATTATACAATAAAAACGGAAAAGGGGTTTGAAGTGCCGTGCAGTTTTTGCAGGACAAAAATCTGGAATTTGACCGGCACTGTTGCTGTTCTTTCCGTGGAGGAGAGCGTATAATGGTTTCAGACGGAGGACGGAAAACATGCTGATTGAATATGGAAATACGGTTGTACTGCCCACATGGGAGCTGGACGAGAAGGCTCCCACGGGTTATTCGCGGGTTTATTATGTGCTTCAGGGGGATGTGACATACGAGGCAGGGGACATGAGATGCCCCCTGGAGCCGGGCTGCCTGTATGTCCTGCCATCGGTGCTGCCCTACCATGTATGGCGCAGGAAGGATCTGGATTTTGCCTGCACCTACCTGCATGTGGATTTCGGCAAATACAGCGTCAACGGCCTGATCCGCCTGAAAGTGGAGGAGGATTCCTGTCTGAGCGCCTTCATCCGCTCGGTGAGCCTGGCCATACGGGAGGACAGGATTGAAGTTCTGGAACAGCTCAGCAAGGCCATCCCGGCTTTTCTGAAAAGCAGTGAGAACTTTGTGAAAAACTCCGAGATGCTCACGGCGGTGCGGGAACACATTGTCCGGCACATGGCGGAGAATGTGACCATAGAGGATCTGAGCCGTCTGTTCAGCTACCACCCCAACTACTTCATACGCCTCTTCCGCCAGGAGACGGGGTACACGCCCTACCAGTATATCCTCCAGCAGCGGATGCAGTATGCGGTGACGCTGCTGAATAAGGGGCTGCCCAATGAGGAAGTCTGCTATGCCTGCGGGTACACGGACTCCAGCACCTTCACCCGGGCTTTCCGGAAATACTATGGCGTCAGTCCCCAGAAGTACCGCAAGGGCTGCCGCAAGCCCTGAAAAGAAGTGCTTCAGAGGCCCGATATTAGTTTTTGCACATTTTTGATTCGCTGCTGCACTTTTCCCGGCATTGCAGAGTTGTTACAATTTATACAGACACAAACGTAACAAAATAACAAACATGCTGACAGGCGTACATACGGTTTGGACAGGGGGGATGGACATGACGCGTGCCAGTATCCGTGCTGAGAAGAAAAACGGTGTTTTCATGGACTGGCTGTACAGTTTCAGGGGGTACAGGAAGCATCTGACCCTGGTTCTCATGTTCCTCCCGGTGGTGGTGTATTTTGTCATCTTCAAGTACCTGCCCATGGGCGGCATTGTCATCGCCTTCAAGAACTACAAAATCAGCCAGGGCATCTTCGGAAGTGCCTGGTGCGGCCTGGACAACTTTACAAAGGCCTTTGCCACATCCACTTTTTCAAGATCCGTGCGCAACACACTGACCATAAGCGGGCTGAAGCTGCTCTTTGGCTTTCCCATGCCCATTATCCTGGCCCTGATGCTCAATGAGGTTTCCCATCCCCGCTTCAAGAAGACCGTGCAGACCATCTCCTATCTGCCCCACTTCCTGAGCTGGGTGGTGCTGGCCGGCATGTTCCAGCAGCTGCTTTCTCCAAACAACGGTGCCGTCAACGCCCTGCTCAGGGACGTGTTCGGCGTGGAAAAATCCCTGTACTTCCTGGGGGACAACCGGTATTTCCGGGGCACCCTCATTGTCACGGACATATGGAAAAACGTGGGCTGGTCCTCCATTCTCTACCTGGCCACCATCACCGGCATTGACCCGGAGCTGTATGAGGCCGCCACCGTGGACGGAGCCACCCGCTGGCAGTGCACCCGCTATATCACCATTCCTTCCCTGGTCAGCACCATTGTGGTGATGCTGATTCTCAATGTGGGTTCCATCATGGACGCGGGCTTTGACCAGATCTTCAACCTCTACAACAGCGCCGTGTACCAGACGGGGGACATCATCGACACCTATGTGTACCGCTACGGCCTGGGGGACATGAAGTATTCCCTGGCCACCGCTGTGGGCCTTTTCAAAAACGTGATCGCCTTTGTGCTGGTGCTGGGCACCAATCTCATTGCCCGGCGCATCAGCGGAGAAGGCATCTGGTAAGGGGGAAGAGGGATGCGCAAGCGTATGACCGTGGGAAAGACGGTTATCTATTTTCTCCTGATCCTGCTGAGCGCCACCATTGTGGTGGCCTTCTGGCACCTGCTCAGTCTGAGCCTTTCCCCCAGTTACATTGCCACAAAGGGCGGACTTCTTCTGTACCCCAGGGACGCCACGCTGGACAACTATGCCCGGGTCATAGGGAACCGCTACATCTGGCAGGGCTATAAAAATACCCTGATCCGCACGGTGACAGGGACCGTGCTGCAGCTGTTCTTTACCGCCATGGGCGCCTATGTGCTCAGCAAGCGGTTCTTCCCGCACCGCACGTTCTGGACCCTGTTTATCGTCTTTACCATGTTTTTCTCCGGCGGCCTGATTCCCACCTATCTGGTGGTAAAAAACCTGGGTCTGCTGAACACCTATGCATCCATGATCCTGCCGGGGTTCATAAGCGCCTACAACCTGGTCATCATGCGCAACTTTTTCCAGTCCCTGCCCGAGGAGATTGAGGAAAGCTGCCTGATTGACGGCGCGGGGCGCCTGAGGATCTTTCTGCAGATAATCCTGCCCCTGTCAAGGCCCATCCTGGCCACGGTGGCCCTGTGGCTGGTGGTGGGGCACTGGAACAGCTGGTTTGACGTGCTGATCTATATTTCGGACGACACCAAATTTACCCTGCAGATTGTATTGAGAAGAATCATTATCACCGGCTCCAAGGAAATCCTGGACACCAGCGCGGCGGCCGGTGCGGCGGAGATGGAAAGCGTTGTTTCATCCGAGGGCCTCAAGGCAGCATGCATCTTCGTCACCACCCTGCCCATTCTGTGCACCTATCCCTTCGTGCAGAAGTTCTTTGTGAAGGGCATTATGATCGGATCTCTGAAAGGATGAGTGAAAGTCCTTTCAAAAAAATAAAGGAGGTTGTTACCATGAAGTGTACCCGCATTCTGGCACTGGTACTGGCCCTGACGATGCTTATGGCGCTGGTCCCGTCCGCAGTGGCTGAAGGTGAGCCCGTCAAGATTTCTGTGGCGAGCTACATGTTCGGCCCAATTGACAATGACAGGGATGTCATCACACCCCTGGTGGAGCAGCAGCTCCGGGAAAAGCACGGCATTAATGTCGACATTGAAGTGGTATACATTGAGCAGAGCAACTATGCCGAGATCCTCAACACCCGTCTGGCGGGCGGCACGGCGCCGGATGTGTTCCTGGCACAGAGCGCCACCATGCTCAACACCTACTATGACCAGGGTGTCATCAAGAGCTGGGACGAGGATTTCTTCAGGGAGAATGCACCGGATGTGTATGAGTTCATCATGAACGGCGCTGCCTACGGTGACCTGAAGGGTGATGTGGAAGCCTGGAAAAAGGCGTCCATGAAGGACGGCAAGATGATCGTCATTCCTTCCTTCAAGCCCGACGGCTCCATGCCCTACAAGACCATGATCTACCGCGGCGACTGGCTGGATAAGCTGGGCGTCACCCAGGATACCCTGCCCAAGACCGTGGATGACTTTGTGGCCCTTATGAGACGCTTTACGAAGGAAGACCCGGACGGCAACCAGCAGGATGACACCTATGGCTGCTCCATCACCGCCATGAAGGCCCTCTTCGGTGCATATGGCCTGGCCACCGGTTTCAGCGGCGGCACATCCTACTGGGTGGTAAGGGATGGAAAAGTCGTCAGCTCGGATGTGGCGCCTGAAGCGAAGGAAGTCATCTCCATTCTGGCAGGCATGTATGCTGACGGCCTCATCGATCCTGAGTTTGTCTCCGGCAAAGAGTCCATCGAGGGCAGCTACTGGGCCATCTCCCACGGCATGGTCAACGGCCTGTACGGTGTCAGCGCCAATGCCTCCATTGACCATTACCGTCTCAAGGAAGTCCTGGGGGATGACGGCGGACGGTGCGCCACCGAGTACTGGGCTGTCAACGGCCCGGATTCCACCTTTGTCTACGGCCCCTGGCCGGCAGGCCCAGGCGGCGACTACGGCTGGCAGGTGGGCACACCTGTGGCCGTCAGCGAGAGCGCTGTGTACAATGTGAACATGTCGGATGAAAAGCTGGCCCTGATCTTCAGGATCTTAAACGCCTTTGCCACCGACGACGAGCTCTACATGACCGCCTTTGCGGGCATTGAGGGCGAACACTATGAGAAGACGGAAAACGGTACCATCAAGCGCCTTATGAGCAATGAAGAGCTCAACGCCGTGGGCGTATGGGGCACCCGCAGCCTGTACGGCAATGACCGCTGCTTCTCCCAGCTGGGCTATGACCTGGCCTTCTACAAGGATCCCTCCATTGCCAACCGTCTGAACTGGTTCAAGAAGGATCAGTACAACAGCTATATCCAGAATGCCGTCACGGAGACGCTGCCCAGCAACGAACTGTTTGCTGAGCTCAACACCATCCGGGATGAGACCTGGGTGGCCATGATCCGGGGCGAGCAGTCCCTGGATGCCTGGGATGCCTATGTGGAGTCCTGGCTGAGCGCCGGCGGTCAGACCCTGACGGATGAAGCCAACGCCTGGTATGAGGCGCAGAAATAACCCGGTATGCCTTATACTGACTGACAAAACAGCATATGAAACAGGGGCTGCATATGCAGCCCCTGTTTCAGGTTCAGTATCCTGTCAGCTTTCCGTATGCTTTTCGGGAGACGGGGAGATAAACAGATGGGGTTCGCTCAGCAGGCCGGAGGGGGCCAGGCGGTAGGTGTAGGACCACTGCATGCCTGTGCTGCGCCAGGCCTGGGGACCGAACCAGGTCACCGTGGGATCATTTAAGTGGAAGGTGCCAAAGGAATTGATCCGGCTGAGATACACCGTGATGTCCAGGGTATGTTCCCCTTCCTCCAGACATCCAAGGTCGCATTCCGAGGGGGAGAGGGAGAGATTGGCGATGCGCTTTCCGTCCAGCTCCGCTGTCACGCAGGGGGCGGAGAAACGGCCAAGCTTCAGGCGCAGCCCCTGTCCGCCTTTGAGAATATAGCGGTAGGTGATGGGCCCGGAATAGAAGGGGTAACCCTGCCTGGTCAGGTCGCCGTAGGCAGGGGTGTCCGGCTTTGCAGTGATGCGCGTTTCCGTGCCCCTGACCGCAACGCCGAAATCCCCCAGCAGGAAGAGGTTTTCCGTGCAGGTGCGGGCGGTGAGGGGCTTTACCACCTCTACCGTGTTCACACCCTGCTTTATGGGACCCACCCGGAAACAGGCAATGGCTTCATCCGTGAAATAACCCTCCTGAGGAGATGTGACAGGGACGCCGTTAAAGAGAACCTGTGACACGCCGCTGTCTTCCAGGGCCAGGCGGGCGGAGGGGAGGGAAATGTCGGATGTGAACGCAATGCGCAGGGAAAGGGTATGCTCTGCCTCCTCCTCAGGCAGGATCCAGGGCTGGGCGCCTGTCACGGCGGCGGTGGAGATATGAAGCTGCTCCTTTGCGGCTATGCCGATACGGAGCATTTCCTCCTTTGCCTGCCAGGGGCTGTCATCCGTGCGCCACTGTGCCATATCCATGACCAGCACATTGTCCTCCCCGGGGATCACCCGGGAGGGCGGCGGGAGGAAAACCTCGGTGTCAGGTTCGGTCTCAAGGGGCATTTCCTCGGCCATATGGATGCCGTAGCTGCCGTTGAGCTTTCGGTCCTTCTGCTTTTCCTGCTGCCTTTCCTGCCTGTCCGGGATCAGGCGGACCAGGAGAGAATCCTGACCGAAGCATTTCCAGGTGAATACCGTGTTTCCGTTGTCATGCTCTACACTTATATCCGTTATGCTGCCGTCCCGGGTATCCCATTTTTCCGTAAGCCACTGCCCCCGCAGGGAGACGCGGTATTCTTCCTCCCGGTCCGGGGTCCCCGGCGCGGAGGGCATGGCATGGCACAGGAACAGATTCCTGGCATCCCCGTCCTGCCGCAGGGCGGAGAGGATATTGCGGGAGGGGCGGCCGGCTCCGGTGAGAACCTGCACATCCCTGAGGGGCGCAAGGCTTTCGTTCAGCTCTGCCCGGTCCCAGGGCAGGCACAGGCAGCTGCGGCTGAATAACGCCGCCTCATCTGAAGGCACGGCATCCACGTACTGCGGCACGCTGCCCAGGAAAATCACCTGGCCGCCGCGCTCACGGAAGGCCTTCAGGGCTTTGAGGGTGGTGCTGCGGATGGTATCGCATGCGGGCACGATGACGGTGCTGTAGTCCATTTCGCCCACGGCAAAGCCTTCTCCGTTCCCTTCCAAAGAGGGCAGGGTGGATTCGCAGATATAGTCAAAGTCCAGGGTATCAAACAGGAGCCAGCGGGTGAGTTCCGCAAATCTCCGGTCCATTTCAGTCCGCCTGAGGCCGGTCAGGTCGTTGGGGCCAAAGGCGATCCAGTATGACTCGATGGGATGGATGACACCGATGCGGACCAGGGGCCTGCCCCGGGTCATGAGGGTGTTCACCCGGGCGAAATGGTCCTCGATAAAGGCGTATTCCCGCCACCAGCTACTCTGGTGCCCTATGGAGGCGGGATAGTCCCGCTTGCTTTCCCCGTGCATGGAATACCAGTACAGGTGCGGGACACGCACCGTCACCCCCAGGGCCGCCTGCCAGTCTCCCTGCAGCTTGTGTCCCTTGAAATCAAAGTCCCAGTTGGTTACGCCGTACAGCTCACTTGTGACCCCGGGGCAGCCCTGCTGATGGGCCGAGGAAGCCGCCTGCTTGAGGGTGACAAATTCACGCCCGTCACAGAGCTGGTCGATGCCCGGCAGGGTGAAGGCGCGGTAGGCCCGCATCACTTCGCCCACGGCCCCGGTCTGGCTCTCCAGGGTGGCCTCATCCATCATGTGGCCGGTCATGAGGATGCCGTGGCTCCGGCACCAGTCCCCGATCTGGTCACAGTAGGCGGAGACAAAGCGCTCCGTGGTGTGGTCATGGAAACGGTAGCGGGTGAGGGAAACACCCTGGGGCAGTTCCCACACCACCTCCGGCAGATGGTCCAGCAGACTTTCCCCGTAGCAGGCCCGGTAGCTGTCCTCCAGGTCCCCGGTCCAGGGCATCAGCACGTCCTGCAGGTCCTTTGACCGGGAGAGGGTGGTCTTGCGGGGCATCTGGGGTTCGTCCGTGAAAATGGCCGGGCAGATGTTCCCAAGGTCATCTCCCAGAGCCTGGGCATAGCGGTCGTGGGTGATATGGATGAAATCCCGGATGGCGGAAGGATTCATGGTGTCCACATACCCCTTGAAGTGGAACCAGGGGGTGGGCTCCGTGGTCTTTTCCACCGCGTACCAGATATTGCCCTCCGCGTCTTCCCCGTCCTGAAGCCGCCGGTAGTTATTCAGGCAGCCCCTGTCATCCAGCTGTACGCTGTAGCGGGCAAGTACATGCCCCCTGCCGTCTTCAGGATGGCGTGGGGTGAAAACCAGGAACCGCTGACGGTTCTCCTCCTTTTCCGTCACAAAGCCCCCTGCAAAGCCGGAGGGCCACTTGTCCTCGTCATACAGCCAGGCCAGCATGTGCTGCTTCCTGGCCTCCTCCACACAGACACGCACAAGGTCCATGAAGCCGTCGGAGAGATAGGGGACGGACAGACCGCAGCGGGTGTGCATGTGGAAGCCGCCCATGCCCATCTGTTTCATCACACCGATTTCCCGGCGCAGCAGATCTTCATTCAGATTGTCGTTCCAGGCCCAGAAGGGTGTACAGCGGTATTCAGCGCCGGGATTCCGGAACAGCTCCGGATCCGGCGCAGCATCTTTCCTGCGTGGATACAGCATGAAATACCTCCCCTGTTTGTGTACTTGAGATGAAAACAGTTCCTGAAATGTATGGGGGACACGTTACTTTTTCCCCGTGATTTGCCGCATGAACATAATAAGTCCTTCCCCGTTGCGCTGGATCATGGGGTCCTGGTTTTTCAGTGCGTTCCGGATGATTCTTTCAGACTCGCTGAGCCTGTCCAGGAAATCCTCCCCCAGCGTGACTGTCACATCTTTGCCAAAGGGGAATATACAGCACTGGTCAGTCGGCTTCATGGGTTTGGGCGCATATATGTTGCGGATCATCCGGGCCAGTTCGGGATCGGGTTTATGGCTGAACATGGCGACATATACCTGATCAAGCGGGAAGACAAGAGGATGCTCTGTATATTCCATGGGATACCAGAAATGTCCGACTTCCAGGAAACCGGGCATTTTCTTTGATATGCACACGCCCGTTCCCTGCTGGGTTACATGTTCCGGAAGAAACACGAACCGGCCGTCCTGCATGTTGGGCTCAAAGGCAAAGATCATGTCCGGGAAATAGGTATCGATAAACGTGAAAAGAGGATCGTTTTCCTTCAGGCGCCGGATGCCTTCTTTGCTTTCCATGCTGTAGTTGACAGAGGGCACAAAGGCCCACATCCCCGGATCTGCGATCTTTGCCTTCAGCAGTTCACTTTTGTACTTTGTCTCATAGATAGCGGGCAGTTTGGCGCGCTTGTGATCCGGAAAGAAATGTTCCAGAGTAAACTCCAGTTCTTCCTCCAGATCCGTCTTTTCCACCGTCTCTTTTTCTGTTTTGGCGTTTTCCTTTGCAGATTCTGCCTCATGAGCCATCTTCTGTGCTTTTCTTGCTGCCTGTTTTGCGTTCATCTGTATTCTCCTTTGCAGGGTATTGTCCCGGGCCCCGGGCAGGGACTCCGGAATACATGGTGAAAAAGAAATCAGAGAGTGAGTTTATACACCCGGTCTTTTTCTGTGGGAAGGCCGGTGAGTCTGACGGATTTGTCCTCCTGACGGGAACAGCCTTTAAGGTCTTCCAGTTCAAGGCCGCACAGACCGTAGAGCACCATGGCAAGCAGTGCGGAGGCACTCCAGGTCTGACCGACACAGGAATGCCACTCCAGGTATTCCCCGCCGCCTTCCTGGATTCCGCCGTAGATCCGGCCGTCCTCCGGGTGGTAGATTTCAGCAAACTGTCCGTCCCTTATGGCATGAAAGGCCAGGTTCTGCAGTTCGGATGAAAACAGGTCCCATCTGCCGGCCTTCAGGGCTGCCAGGGCCCAGAAACCCTGGATGTGGGGCCACACGGTGCCGGAGTGCCGGCCGTAACCGGTTTTGTTGTAGGGCGGGAAGGAGGGCCAGACGCAGGCAATGCCCTGGGGCGTGATGTACGCGTGTTCCATGATGGACCGGACCTGGCTTTCATCCGCAGCACCGAAGAGGACGGCAAAAGCCAGGCCCATGCCTTCCTGGGCGTCGCATTCCCCGGCCAGGTAATCATACAGACCGGTGGCAGGGTTCCAGAAGGCCCGGTTTATGGCGTCCTTCAGTTTCAGGGCGCGGTCTGTCCAGGGAGCCGCATCCTCGTGGAGGGCTTCCGCCATCTCGGAAAGGGCCTGGAAAGCCCGCATATACATGCAGTTGGTGGACAGCGCTTTCATGGGGATGCCGCCGCCTTTGGGAAAGCGCAGCTCAGGACATTCCCTGGGCCAGGCGAGAATGCCGGAGGAGAGGGAAGGGGTCCGGTACTTTTCCGGGTAGGCGGATATGCCGTCACCGTATACCGCAGGTCCCCGGAAGAGACCGTCTGCGGGATCGAATTCTTCATCTATCAGGATGCGGGCGGTTCTTAAGATAACGTCATAGGCAAAGCGCAGGAAATCCTCATCATGGCTTACATGCCACAGGCGCTGGGCGCCCAGGGTCCAGATGAATTTGTCCCAGTACTGTCCGCCTATGACAGGGCCGTTTTCTCCCTCCTCCAGCACGGAAAGCAGAGTATTGCAGGCTACGTCAGGATCCAGCAGCGCTGCGGCGAAGTATACGTTGATGGCAGCGTCCCTGGTCCAGGGACTGAGATAGTCAAGGCCGGCCATAAGGCACGGACGGGGCTCAGGCAGGATGCCGGTTTTAAGAGGACGGGTGTTGGCGGTCAGTGTTCCCAGGGCCAGCCGGAAGGCCCGTTCCAGTTTCTCATCTTCACAGGTGAAAAAGGGAAGGCTGCTGAATATGCTCATGGTTCTCTCCATTCCTCCCTGGCAGGTACAGAGCCTGCCGGATCAAATGTTGCTTTGTGCTTAAGGTTGAGAAGATGGTTGTATGATACCCCAGGATCCGGCGGCAGGCAAGGGAAGAGGGC
>CAMOVR010000054.1 GCA_946627565.1 uncultured Clostridia bacterium | reverse complement strand
CCTTCCATGCCCGTAATGCCCTGATTGTTCTTCATATGTATTCCGGATGCGGAAGACAATCCAAAATTTGCAGAATTCCGCTGATTGTGCTATGATAAAACATGGATCTTTTTCGGGGCTTCACAAAACCGCGCCTGGCGGCAGAGCGTGCTTTCCGCTGCCGGCCGGATGCCTGCGACCCCTTTCACGGTATTCCCCGCCCAGGCGGTGGATATAAAAAATATAAAAAGGAGATCAAAGCAAATGAAAAAATGGTTGGCTATGCTTCTCACGCTGGTCATGCTGTGCAGCTGCCTGTCTGCCTTTGCAGAAGGCTTCACCCCTGCTGCAAGCTATGACGTGGGCGAGCGCAACTTCAACGGTGGAACTGTGAACCTGGAAAAAGCTGCTGCGGGCGGCGGCCAGGTGACGACCGATATCTATGCCGGTGAAGAAGGCAAGGACTACACGGATGAAAAGGTGTACACCTATCATGACTACACCTCCGCGCTGACTTCCAGCATGAACTGGGACGTGCTGAGCTGGGAAACCAACGATGACTCTGCCATCACGGACTACATCATCACCGGTTTTTATACATTCAAGGTCAACAGCGACAAGACCGGATACTCCATCGTTCCGGAAGCTGCTGCTGAAATGCCCGTTGACGTGACGGCTGAATATGTCGGCACCATGGGCGTGGCTGAAGGCGAGACTGGCAAGGCCTGGCGTATTGCCCTCAATCCCGACCTGTGCTTCAACGACGGCACCAAGGTGAATGCTGATGACTATGTGTACTCCATGCAGCAGCAGCTGAACCCCAAGATGCTCAACCGCCGTGCTGACTCCTGGTATGACGGAACCTTCTCCATCTACAATGCCAAGAACTACCTGTATGCGGGCAAGACCGTGTACGATGCTCTCCCGGACAGCGCTGAGGCACTGCTGGAAGCCGGCACGGATGTCTACCTGGATATGGGCTTCTGGGGCATCGTCGGCGCCCTGGATGCTGAAGGCAATGCTGCTCCTCAGTATGTCTCCGTCAAGGATGATACCATGTACCGTGACGCGGCCGTGGAAGACGAGACCGCTGACGAAGCCTGGGTTTCTGCAAAGTACCTGTATGAAAACTATCTGGCTGCCGGTGCTCCCTATGAGAGCTATGCCGCTGACTACCTGAAGGTTGCCAACACCGCTGCAGAAGTGAGCTGGGACGATGTGGGCCTGAAGAAGATCGACGATTACACCATCGACTTCATTCTGGAAGCTCCTGTTGCTGAACCTGCTTTCTATGTTCCCTACAACCTGAGCGGCAACTTCCTGGTCAAGAAGGATGTCTACGAAGCATGCAAGTCCTTCTTCGATGCTGACGGCCAGCCCGTGGACAGCGAAGAAGATGCTGCCACCGTGACCACCACCTACTGCCGCAGCCTGGAAAACACCGTTTCCTACGGCCCCTACATGCTCACCAGCTTCCAGCTGGACAAGGAATACACTCTCAGCCGCAACGAATCCTGGTTCGGCTATCATGACGGCAGGCACCTGGGCCAGTACATGACCGACAACATCGTTGTGTCCGTCATCGCTGACCATGCCACCGCCATCCTGGCCTTCGAGAGCGGCGAGATCGACGGCGTCTCCCTGCAGACCGAAGATATGGATAAATACGCCTCCAGCAAGTACATCCAGTACACTCCTCAGTCCTATACCACCAAGCTGTCCTTCTCCACCAACTATGAAAAGCTGGTCGAGCACGGAACCAACAGCCAGATCCTGGTGGTGGATGAGTTCCGCAAGGGCTTTGCCTTCGCACTGGACGCCAACGACTTCGCAACCGCTTACACCGCTGCCGGCACCGCCGGTTACGGTATCCTCAACTACATGTACTGCTACGATCCCTTCACCGGCGCGCTGTACCGCGAGAGCGAACCCGCCAAGAAGGCTCTGGTGGAACTGTTCGACATGACCTACGGCGAGGGCGGAGACTATGCCACCCTGGACGAAGCCTATGATGCCATGACCGGCTACAACATGGACTATGCGCGTGAGCTCATGGCCACTGCTGCCGACAAGGCCATTGCTGCCGGCATCTGGGACGGCGAGAGTGCCATCACCCTGGATATCCGCGTGTACAACAGCGATACCATCTATGTGCAGATGTACAACTACTTCAAGAACCAGCTGGCTGAAGCTGTGAAGGGCACCAAGTTCGAGGGCAAAATCGACATGACCATGACCCCCGATGCCGACTACTACAACACCATGTATTCCGGCGGCGCTGACATGATCTTCACCACCTGGGGCGGTGCCACCATGGATCCCTTCGGCGTGTTTGCCCGCTGCTACTGCGACGCTGCCGACGGTTCCGGCAACCAGATGGAAATCGGCTATGACACGTCTGCCATCAACATGACCTTCGATTTCGGCGGCGAGATCGGCGAAGTGACCGATACCCTGCAGCACTGGGCCATGTGGGCCAACAACGCCACCGCTGATGTGCCGGTGATCTACAATGCTCTGGGCGCCTTTGCTGACTATGCCTATTCCACCCGCTGCGAAATCGTTGCCGGTGTTGAGCACTGCTTCATGAACTGGTTCACCACCACTGGTCTGTACTATCGCAACGTGGCCAGCCTGAACTCCCAGAAGATCAACCAGGCCAGCGATACCTATCTGACACTGGTTGGCTTCGGCGGAATCGACTACATCACCTACAACTATGATGATGCAGCCTGGGCTGACTATATCGCCAACAACACCCTGGTGTACTGATCTTCATCTCATGAAATCTGAGGCACGTATCTGAATATGCATGCCTGTCAGAGCGGGCATGAGGGCTTTCCCCTCATGCCCGCGTTCCGGTTTATGCAAAAGGGCAGCTGTTCCTTCAGATGCCTTTCTGCATAAACCGGCGCGCTGGCAATCTCTGCACAGATGACTTAAACAAAACCGTGCAATCAAATCGGAGGCAAGGTATGACAAAATATGTCATCAAACGTATCCTGCTCATGTTTCTGACACTCTTTGTGATCACGGTGATGTGCTTCGTCCTCATCAAGCTCCTGCCGCTTCCTGCGGTACGCGAGATGGGCAAGGACATCAATCTGGTGCTCATGCGCCGGGAAAAAATGGGTTACAACCGCCCGATCATGGTGCAGTTCTTCCTGTATCTGAAGAACATTTTCACCGACTGGGACTGGGGTGTGGGCGAACAGATGTATGAGGGCCTGGAAATCTGGGATGTCATGATGCAGAAGCTGCCCTATACCGTGGTGGTGAACCTGTATTCCATCCTGATCTCCATTCCTCTGGGCCTGGGCCTGGGCATCTATGCGGCCCTTAAGAAGAACAAATGGCAGGACACGGTGATTTCCACCATGATCATGGTGTTTATCTCCGTTCCAAGCTATGTGTACGCTTTCCTGGTCCAGTACATCTTCTGCTTCAAGCTCAACTGGTTCCCACTGCAGCTGGCTTCCCTCAGCCAGGCGGGCTCCCTGTTCTCCGGGAAGATGTTCGTGTCCATGGTGCCGGCCATCATGTCCCTTTCCTTCGGCGTTATTGCCGGTTTTACCCGTTATACCCGCGCCGAGCTGTCGGAGGTGCTGACGGGCGACTACATGCTGCTGGCCCGCACCAAGGGCCTGACCAAGGCACAGGCCATCTCCCGGCACGCCATGCGCAATGCCATGGTGGTCATCCTGCCCATGATCTTCGGTGAGTTCATCGGTATTCTCGGCGGCTCCATGATCATTGAGAACATCTTCGGCATTCCCGGCATTGGCAACCTGTATGTCAATTCCATCAATGTCAGGGATTACAACTTCTTCATGGCGCTGAACATCTTCTATACCCTCATCGGGTTGGTGTCCGGCATCGTGATCGATATCAGCTACGGATTTATTGATCCGCGCATCAGAATGGGGTCGAAGAAATGATGGAAGATAAGTACGGCATGAAGATACCGGAGATCCCCAAGGAGAAGTTTGCCTTTGTGCAGCGCTCCGATGAGATCCATGACGAAAAGCTGCAGACCAAGGCCATCGGCTATCTGGGCGATGCCTGGATCCGTTTCAGGAAGAACAGAAGCGCCGTGGTGGCCTTCGTGCTGATCATGATTCTGCTCCTGTTTGCCCTGATCGTTCCCGTGGCGTCCCACTACACCGTGGCATTCCGGGACGGGTATTACAAGATGGTTCTGCCCCGCAACTCCCTGTTTGCCGGCGCCGGATTCTGGGACGGCGGCAAGGTGGAGCAGCAGAGCGAGGCCGGTTACCTGTACCTGAACTCCATCGGACAGGAGACAGGGAAAAGCGCCATCATGAAGGTCTATGACAGCTTCCAGGACTCCACCGGCGCCACTTTCTACAAGGTCCGCACGGACAGCTACAACGCTGTGGGCTATGTCTTTGTCAACCTGAGCGACAGCGAATATCAGAACCTCAAGAAGTACCAGGATGAGACTGGCATCCAGGTCATGTACCCCCTCCAGGCCACCATGAACAAGCACTTTGTCCGGGGCAATGACGGCGCCAACTTCTGGTATGTGCTGGAAGACGAGAGCCAGGGCACCGGCGGCAAACCGGTCCTTGATGAAAACGGCGGGTATATTGCCAATTACCTGACCTCAGACGATCCCCAGAAGGCGGGGTATGACTCCCTGCGCATCGCCGGGGACGGCGAAAACGGCGTGTACTACACCTATGCCCAGAAGAACCAGACGGGCTACCGGGTGCGCGTGCACTATGAAGAATACTTCAACTATGTCAACGGCTTCTATGCCTCCTTCCTGTTCGGCACCAACGTATACGGCCAGGATATCTTCACCTGCCTTGCGGTGGGTGCCCGCTTCAGCCTGCTTCTGGCCATCTCCGTTGCCACCATCAACTTCATTCTCGGCGTCATCTACGGTGCCATCGAGGGCTACTACGGCGGAGCCGTGGATATGATCCTGGAGCGCATTTCCGACATTCTGGCGGACGTGCCCTTCATGGTGGTGGCCACCCTGTTCCAGCTGCACCTGGCAGCCAAGGTGGGCGTGGTATGGTCGCTGCTGTTCGCCTTTGTGCTCACCGGCTGGGTGGGAACCGCGCACCGCGTGCGCACCCAGTTTTACCGCTTCAAGGGACAGGAGTATGTCCTGGCGGCCCGCACCCTGGGTGCCAGTGACCGGCGGCTGATTTTCAAGCACATTTTCCCCAACTCCCTGGGCACCATCATCACCGGCGCCGTCATGACCATTCCCGGCGTCATCTTCTCGGAATCCATGCTGAGCTACCTGCATATCATCAACCTGGATACATCTGCCACGCTGACCAGCATCGGCACCATGCTCTCCAACGGCAAGGATTACCTGAGCACCTATCCGCACATCCTTTTCTTCCCGGCCGTCTTCATTGCCATCCTGGAGATCTGTTTCAACCTCTTCGGCAATGGTCTGCGGGATGCGTTCAATCCTTCACTGAGAGGAGCGGAAGACTGATATGGCAACGAAACTGGAAGTAAGACATCTGACCATTTCCTTCCGCACGAACAATGGCGCGGTCCGGGCCGTGCGGGATGTCTCCTTTGACCTGAACGAGGGCGAGACCCTGGCCATCGCCGGGGAAAGCGGCAGCGGCAAGTCGGTCAGCACCCGTGCCATCATGGGCATCCTGGCCGGCAACGCCATGGTGGATGACGGCGAGATCATCTATGACGGCCGTGACCTGCTGAAGATTCCCGAGGAGGATTTCCACACCCTGCGCGGGCACAAGCTGAGCATGGTCTTCCAGGACCCGCTCTCGGCCCTGAACCCCATCATGCGCATCGGAAGACAGCTGACGGAAGCCATGCTGCTCAACAACAAGGAGCGGCGGGCGGACGGCAAAAAGCGCTTTAACCGTATGCTCTCCGAACTTGAAAAGAACATGAAGGCGGCGGGTGTATCCTCTGCACACACAATGTGCGAGGAGTTCAACCGCTTTACACTGGCGGGCGTGAAGCTGGAAAACGCCTGGAAGAGCGCCCAGGAAAACGCAGTGAGCCTCCTGGATACCATGGAGGAGATGGATATGGCCCTGCTGCGCAGGGATGAAAAGGATGTACGGGAAGTCTGCGCCCGGGCGGGTCAGGCGGAAAAGACCGTGTACAATCCCTGGGTCATTGAAGAGGGCAATACGGACTTTGCCGGGAACATGGAAAGAGTGCGCACCCTGGGCAAGGGATTTACCATGGAGAGGGAAAGCGACCTGCGCGCTGTCATGGAAAAGCTCAAAGAGCAGCTTGCCTCTGTGACGGATGAAAAGAAGGAACAGCCCAACTTCTTCCGCATCGGATACCTGGTGACCCATGGGGGAGAGGCGGATCCGAAGAAGGAAAGCGTGGAATCCATCAACGCACGCGCCAGGGAAGTCATGGACTCCGGCTTCATGAACGCGTTTATTGAAGGTATCGGGAAAGCCCTTGACTATTCTGCCAAAGAGGCTGCCGATGCCCGGGCGGAAGCTGTGGCCGTACTGAAAAAGGAACTGCCGGTTTTCCAGGAGGAAAACCTCAACAAGGGCAAGTGCAGAGCGGCAGCAAAGCGTGCTGCGGACAGCGTGGAGAAGGCCATTGACCGTCTGGCGCTTGACAAGGACAACCGTGCCTATGTTTTCCGCTCCAGCATGAATGCCTATATCGACCGTTTCTTCTACGGCAGGGCACAGAATCCCCGGGAGCAGAAGCGCTTTGAGAGGGATACGGCAAAGTTTGAAAAGATCACGGCAAAGGGCAAGTTTGCCCCCTCGGTGGTGCCGCTGAACCTGGTGGATATGGACAAGGCCAGGGCCAATCTCAACCGCACCATGCAGGACCTGATTGACCATTTCTCCGGATGGGAAGACAGCGCTTCCGCTGATGTGCGGGACAGGTCCATCGCCCTGGTGGACTGGCTCAAGGACCGCTCCAGCGAGTACGCCTACAAGCTCACCATGGGCATGGCCAAGCACCGGGCCATCGAACTGATGAAGGAAGTGGGCATTCCGGAGCCCCAGAAGCGGTACTACCAGTATCCCTTCGAATTCTCCGGCGGCATGCGGCAGCGTATCGTCATTGCCATTGCCCTTTCCGCAAACCCGGACATCCTCATCTGCGACGAACCCACCACAGCCCTTGACGTGACCATCCAGGCCCAGATCCTGGAGCTCATCAACCGGCTCAAGAAGGAACGCCGCCTGTCCGTCATCTTTATCACCCACGACCTGGGCGTGGTGGCCAATATGGCCGACCGGATTGCCATCATGTATGCCGGCAAGATCGTGGAATACGGCACGGCCGACGATGTCTTCTACGATCCCCGGCATCCCTACACCTGGGCGCTTCTGGCTTCCATGCCTGACCTGGAGACGAAGGAAAAGCTGGCAGCCATTCCCGGAACGCCTCCCAATATGATCCTTCCCCCCAAGGGCGATGCGTTTGCGGCCCGCAACCAGTACGCCATGGAGATTGACCTGGAGCAGCAGCCGCCCATGTTCCGCATCAGCGATACGCATCAGGCAGCCACATGGCTTCTGCATCCCAACGCGCCGAAGGTGGATCCCCCGGCCATTGTTACGGACCGCATCCGCCGCATGAAAGCCAAGGAGCAGGCGGAGAAGACAAAAGGAGGAGCGGAAGCATGAAACAGCTCAATCGGTTTTCCCGGCTGCTGAAGGTAATCGGCATTGCGCTGATCTTTGTTGCCGTTGCCCTTTGGCTTTATGTCCTGGCCAATACCGGCAAACCCTGGAATGCGCTCAGGACGGCCCTGAACTCGGCCAGTGTTCAGACAGACATCACGGACCGCTTTATCCTTGACGAACGTTTTTTCGGCGCCATGAGCGAGGCAGCCGCCAACCGGGGAGAGGACGCGGAAATACGTACACAGAAGGCGGAAGCCTGGTTCAGCCGCTGGTTTGACCGTCTGGATGCACAGGAGGCGGCCAGTAAAAAGGCTGACGTGGAGAACGGTATCCGGTATCTGCAGGAAATGGATGCCGACGCCTATCTGGCACGGCTGGAAAATATTGAGGAGCTGCAGGAAAGCCAGGAAATGCGCGTGCTGTTTGAGTACATCAACCAGTTCGGCGCAGCTCCGAAAAAGGGCAAGCTGGCCAATCTGCAGGTAGCCAGCCAGGAGCCCTTCTTCCAGGAATACTACGCATCCTTCCAGGAGGAACACGGCGAGGATGCCGGGACCTGGTATGAATTCATGCACGTGGTCCGGGGCATGCTGGAGGATGCCGTAAACGGCGGCGAATCCATCCGGGATGTGAAAGCCTGGATGCGGGATTCCTTCACCTATGAAGCATTTGCCGAGCGGCTGCCTGCCGTCCGTGAAATGGAAAAGGCAGAGATGGGCGACAACTTTGCCCTGCTCCTGGGGAGCCTGCTGGAGGAAAAGAAGGCAGGCGGAAATCCGGATTTTGAAGGGCTCCTTAAGGAAACCGTAAAGAGCCTGAAGGAAAAGTACCCGGCTCTTGACATGGGCATTCTGCCTGAGGCTGCCCTGGCCCGGGCACTGCCGGCCATGCTGGAGGACAGCTCCTTTGACGGCAGCATCGAAGCCATTTCGGAAACTGTCCGCAAGCAGCAGGAAGCAGCCGCGGGTCAGACCATGGCTGACTGGAAAGCAAACTTTGTGAACACCATCGTCCTGGAAGAGGCGGACAAGCGGTCCACCATCGGCATGGTGTCCGGATTCTGGCTTGTGGTATCCAAGTACCTGATCATGTTCGCCGCAGGTGTTGTGCTGGTGCTTCTGGGATGGGCGCTCCATAAACTGGTGGGCTTCATCCTGATCCGTCAGCGCAGGGACGAAGACATCCGGGAGGACGGGGATGTCCTGCTGCGGGTTGAACACCTCAAGCAGTATTTCAAGTCCGGCAACGGGGTCACCAAGGCTGTGGACGATATCAGCTTCTCCATCAAGCGGGGCGAAGTCTTCGGTCTGGTGGGTGAATCCGGCTGCGGCAAGACCACCACAGGCCGTACCATCATCAACCTCTACGATCCCACCGACGGCGACGTCTATTTCCAGGGCCTGCGCATCTCTTCTTCCCAGAACGGTCTTCCTGTGCTCCGCTCCCAGCTTAAGCAGGACTACGGCGCAAAGATCGAGGAAGCCAAGAAGCAGGGCCATGCGGACGAAGTCCGGGCCCTGAAGAAGGAACTGCGGGAAAAGCTGCGCCAGGCTGAAGACAACGGCCTGAAGAGCGCGGCTGAAAAGAGCAAGTGTGTTGCCTTCTACCGGCAGAAGCGCCTCAGGGAACTGAAGGAAGCCTACGAAAAGGACATGAAGACACTCTCCGGCGAGGCGGCTGAGGCCAGAAAACGCCGGTATGAGACGGAGTGCAAGGTGGCCGCAAAGGACAACGTGATGACCAGGATGCAGATGATCTTCCAGGATCCCATTGCATCCATCAACCCCCGTATGACGGTGCGGGAGATCATTGCGGAAGGCCTGATTATCCGGGGTGTCAAGGACAAGGAATACATCAACCAGAAAGTGTATGAGATGCTGGAACTGGTGGGCCTGGTGCGTGAGCACGCGGACCGCTATCCCCATGAGTTTTCCGGCGGCCAGCGGCAGCGTATCGGCATTGCCAGAGCCATCATCATGGAGCCTGAGCTGATCATCGCCGACGAACCCATCTCCGCTCTGGACGTTTCCATTCAGGCACAGGTGATCAACCTGCTCAATGACCTGAGGGAGCGCATGGGCCTGACCATCATGTTCATTGCCCATAACCTGAGCGTGGTCAAGTATTTCTCGGACCGTATTGCCGTCATGTACTTCGGCCATATTGTGGAGATGGCGCCTTCCGATGAACTCTTTGCCCATCCGCTGCATCCCTATACCAAGTCCCTGCTCTCCGCCATTCCGTATCCGGATCCGCACTATGAGAAGACCCGCAGGCGTATTGAGTACAATCCCACCAAGGCCCATGATTACAGCAAGGACAAACCGGAGCTGAGGGAGATTGTGCCGGGACACTTCATCCATTGCAATCAGGAAGAGTATGAACGCTACAGGCAGGAGATGGGCATATGAGCGACGACAGCCGCCGCCTGTCCCGTCTGATCTGGCTGATCAGCTTCCTGATCGGGGCCGGCCTGTTCCTTCTGCTGCTCATCGGCAGGGGAGGGCTGGAGGCCCTGGACCAGACCACTTTTCTGCATATCCTCTGCGATGCCTTCTTTGTGCCCGGCGTTCTGCTGGGCGGCGCGGGCCTGCTGGTGCTGGTATCCGGTGAAGGTGCTTTCGACGCCCTGCACTATGGCATACAGAAGCTCTTCAGCGTCATGCGCCGGGAAGAAAAGAGGGCTGCGCTGCCCAAAACATACTTTGATTTTGTACGTTTAAAGCATGCCGGCGGGAAACGCGCCCCGACAGGAGCCCTGCTTCTGACGGGTCTGGCCTTTCTGCTGGGGGCAGCGGTGACACTCATTCTCTACTACCGTTCCCTGTAGGCAACAGGGTATCAGATGCAAAACCACATAAAAAGCGGTGCCTGTGCACCGCTTTTTATGTACCTGCATAACGCTGAAAGGCGGGCCGTGCCAGGCACGGTCCGCCTTTCAGCGTATCTTATTCGTTACCCGTCAGGATGTAGCAGATGCCGCTTTCCTCATGGGCAATTGCCCAGTTCATGGCTTCGCTGCCGTCGGGGCAGAAGATGATCACGGAGGGGCAGTCTTCAAAGGCGCTGTCCTTGATGTCCGTAACGCTGGCAGGAATGCCGATCATCTTCAGGGAAGAATCCGCAAAGGCCTTTTCCCCGATGGTCTCTGTGCCTTCAGAGAGCTGGACTACCGCTGCCGGGATGCCCAGGAAGGCTTCGTCCTCAATGGACTTAAGAGAGGCGGGGGTATTCATGGTGGGTTCAAAGGTGGTGCTGTCCACCACATGGACCTTAAGGTTGAAGTAGGTGGAGTTCATGCCGTAGCTGCTGCAGCGGACGGTGAGATCGAAGGAATCACCCACCTGCATGTCTTGTGTGGAGACGGTGAAATCCATGCCGTCTTCATAGTCCATGCCATCCAGGACGGATTCCCCGGTTTCACTGTCGTTGCCCCAGACGCTATAGCGCTGGGCACCTTCCGGCATATCCACAGAGAAGCCGAAATCACTGCCCTGTGCCACTGCGTTTCCGCTGTACATGACGATGGGGGCGGGAGATTCTCCGCTGCACTCGACCGTAACAACAGCAGTCACTGGTTCGCTCCAGACGCCTTCATACATGGCGGAGGCATAGAAGGTCTGCTCTCCCTGATCAACAAAGATGGTAGAGTGATCCAGGGAGTCCCCTTCCACATCCCGCCAGATGTTATCCTCCTGCCAGTGGGCCAGACGGACACGCTCTGCGCCGGGGGCCACGATGGATATGGCGAGGTCTTCAAGGGTGGTTACCGTATCCTTGCTGAGGTTCAGCAGAATACCGCTTTCAGGGATTTCCGGATCGGTCACGGTCAGATGCACGCTGGAGGGGGTCTGTGCGGTTGTCCACCCGTCACCGCGTGCAAGGCCCCGGACTTCATACTCGCCCACGGGGAGATTGGCAGTCATGAGGGTTACTTCCGTGCCGTTACTGGTGGAGTGGGTTTCCATGTAATCGCCGTCGGAGAAGACATCCACCCAGTACCGGTCGGCATGTTCCGCTTCCGTGAAGGTAAATATCACCATTTCGCCGCGCTTTACCGTCACCGGGACGGTGCCGGTGAAGGCAAAGGAACCGGTATCACCGTACTTGACCGGGTGATACTGGAGGGTGTTGGTGGAGAACCAGGTATCGCTGCCTTCCAGCAGGACATCCGCAAAGACGGTGAAATCCCTGTCATCGTTGAAACTGTTCCAGGCGAAGAAGTTGCCGTTATCATCGAAGCAGTAGCTGCTTGTCTCTGGTGTCAGGTCTGCGCCGTTCTCCCAGTAGCCGTAGCCGTTATAGAAGCGGACGGCCTCAAGCTTTTTACCTTCCTCCGGGGTCACCTGGAACATCATGTCTGCACCCAGCAGGGGCTGGCCGGCATCATCCAGCTTGCCCACTTCCAGGGTCAGGACAGCGCCTTCGCCGGACTTGGAGCGGACAGGGATGTTGAAGGAATTGTTATAGCCTGTATAGCCGGGTTTCCGTGCGTTCACGTCCAGAATGATCCGGTGTGAGGCCGTAAGATTGGCGGCGGGAATGGTGATGTCTGTATTCTCAGAGATTTTGGCCCACTCCCGGATTGTGGCCCGGTGGTAGCCTTCCTCATCGTCCCAGTCCTCAAAAACGCCGATCTCCACATCATCCGCATCGGGGCGGATGATGTGCAGGACCTGATCAGAGCCTGCTTCCAGAGAGTCCGGCAGGGTGCTTGTATCAAAGGCGACGGTGCCAAGGCTCTTGACGGTTATATTCTTTGTTACGGGAGCGGACCATACGCCGTCAAACATGGCCCAGACATAGAATGTCTGTACTTCGCCATCCCAGCCTTCCAGGGTGGTGAAATCAGTACGGCTTTCACCGTCCTGCTCCCACCATACATTTTCTTCATCCATGTGGGCAAGGCGGATCTTTTCCGCCCCGGGTGCCAGTACGGACAGGATAAACGGGGTGGCGGCAAGCACTTCATCGCTGATGTTTACAAGAATGCCGCTTTCGGGGATCTCCGGCTCAGTGACAGTCAGCTGCACACAGGAGGTGGACTCCGTCCATCTGTATCCGGCAGCACCGCCGGCACGGCCCCAGATGTCATACTCGCCTGCGGGCAGTTCGGTCGTGGCCATGGTAACGCTGTTACCGTCGGAGACGTGCTGGGGATTCCAGCCTCTGTCCGGGGTGAAGGCATCCAGCCAGTAACGATTAGCGCCACTGGCCTGGGTAAAGGTGAAGGTCACCGTTTCACCGCGCCTGACGGTGACGGGGTCGAGACTTGTGAAATCAAAAACGCCTATGTTCCCGTACATGATGGGGGTGAACTGGATTACATTGGTGGAGAACCAGGTATCGCTGCCTTCCAGAAGGACATCTGCAAAGACGGTATAGGTCCATTCATCATGGTAGCCGCACCATGCAAAGAAGTTGCCGTCTTCATCATAGCAGTAGCTGCTTCCTTCCGGTGTCAGGTCAGCACCGTTTTCCCAGTAGCCGTTTCCGTCATAGAAACGGACAGCCTTCAGGGTCTTGCCCTCAGCGGGCGTTACCTTAAACATGAGATCGCCGTCAACCAGCGGCGTGCCGTCTTCTGCAAAGTCGCCCGTGTCCAGGGTCAGTACGGCGCCGTCACCGGCCTGTGCAAGGACGGGAATGTTGATGGATTCGCCAACACCGTAGTAACCGTCACGGTTGGCGTGTACATCCAGAATAATCCTGTGGCCCGGGACCAGATTGGCGGCAGGCACAGTGATATCAGTGTTTTCGGTGAGTACGGTTCCGTCAAGGATAACGTTGCGGTGGTAGCCGTCTTCATCGTCCCAGTCTTCGGAAAGGAAGATATGGGTTTCGGGGCAGTCTGCCACCACATGAACAGGCATGACAGCATCAGCACCGGCATTCAGATATGCAGGAATTGTGCTTCTGTCAAATTCCAGGGAGCCCAGAACCTGCAGTGTGACGGTGATGTCTGAAATCTTCTGCCACTGTCCTTCATAGAGGGCATAGCCGCTCAGCACATGGGTGTCGCCATCGGAGCCATCCTGGAAGCAGACGTTATCCCGGTCCGTCCATGAATCGGAGCAGTCGCCCCAGCCATAACTGCCGTCTTCGTTCAGGTCCCAGCGGTTTCCGTCCACAGCAAATCCCACATGCTCCGCACCGGGGGCAAAGATGCTGACCGTGAGGGGAACGTTCATCAGGGGCTTATCTGTAGATACGGTAAAGACAGGGGCTGTGGTTTCAGAGATGGTGACAGCCTGGAATGCGCTGTTGCCCTCATAGCCTTCCGCATCCGTCCAGATCATCAGGCGGTAGTTGTGTCCTTCGCCGATATCAATTCCTGTGGTGGGGACATAAATGGTTTTTGTTTCTTCATTCCAGGGGTAATACTCGGATTCCCAGCCGTCTTCCTGCAGCCGGGCCCCGTACCATTCATGCTTTCCCTGAAGTTCTCCGATTTGGATAACCAGCATTTCACCCTGGGCAACAGTGGTCTTTTCCACGGTGAAGGCAGGAGGCTCCAGGGTTCCTGCACTGGTTACGGTTACCGGAATGGTATTGCTGCCCTTTGTCCAGGTAAACCCGGCATTCTCCCAGTCAAAGGTATTCCAGTCAAACGTTTCCCAGTCTTTTTCAGTCATGCTGAGGAAGTCGTATCCGTCATAGGCGGCCTGTGCCAGGACGGCATAGCTGCCGCTGCCGGTGCCGATTTCGAAGTTAAACCAGCCGTCGTTCTGGTTGTTGCCGTCCAAGTAGAACCAGTTGCTGTTAAAATCCAGCAGACGCACAGCATGGGCACCGGGGGCGTAGAGACGGAACCGCAGATTCTTGCTGGAGGGCCAGTTTTCCACGGGATTCTCACCGTTTTCAGATTCCAGCTTGAGTTCGGCAGCCGGCACAGATTCTGCCACGTTGAAAAATACTTCTATGCTGTTCATGGCATAGCCGCGGCCAAAGGCGCCTATCCACAGACGGTATCTGCCCGGGGTGCTGAACAGATCGGACGGGTAGGTGACAGGAAGGGGGTTCTGTTCCGGATCCGGCTCCAGAAAATGCCAGTCCAGATCATCCCAGGGACCTTCATCCGGGCAGTAATTCAGCTGGACAGAATAATGCTCGGCATTCGGAACACTGTCAAGGGTTGCGGCAAAGTCCTGTCCTGCGGCCAGCAGCGGCGGGAAGGTCAGGACGGGCCGGCTGAGTGCTCCTTTGTCGGCGCTTACCGTGATTTCCTTGGTGGCTTCTTTGTAGAGGACATCATCCTGCCCGTCCACATGTTTATAGACATACGCGTGGATCACAAAGGTGCCGGGCGTACTGAGAGCATAATATTCATCCCGGAAATCAAAGCCATTACCATTGTCATAGTGGTGATCGTATGCGTTATCCTTTGGATAAATGACGACCTGCATCCAGCCGTCGATGGCGTCCGGATTGGTGTAGTACACTGCCAGGTTCAGGGATTCTTCCGTTTCAAAGGTGTCCCGCATGCTGAAGAGGATGTCATTAGCCACTGCAGGCGCCGTGATCTGGATTGTTTCTGTATGCTCGCTGTCTTTCCAGGGCTTGCCCTTGGCAATGGCTGAGACAGCCAGTGTGTAGGAAGCGCCTGCCTCACAGGCGCCTGCGGGCAGCTGAAGCAGGGTCTTTCCGCTCTTTGCAGGTTCCCTCCAGTCGGTGCCTACCACCCAGTGACCGGTTTCAGCCTCATACAGATAGGCAACGAGATTTTCTGCACCGGCTACGGGGTCCACTTCCAGGGTGATGATGCCGTCCCGGGGAGAGGTGGTCCCGCTTGTCAGGGTCCATTTTACCTCGCCTTCGATTTCACCGTTCAGCTCCTGGATGTCAAGCGAAACCGTACTGCTTTTTACCCAGCCTTCTTCTTCGCTGAACAGGGCTTCGGCAAACATAGTGACGGTGGTGCCGGGCAGGCTGTGGTCTGAGGGAGTCCATACAAACGTTGCATTACCCTCGTCATCCGGGCCGGCTCCATCCACCCACTGGCTGTTATGAAAATGGATATCCATTGCGCCGGGTGCCGAAACGATGGCAGTGACAGTATCATTGAGCTGAATACTGTTTCTGTCAAGTGTCAGGGTGATCCGGCTATCACCTGTACCGCTTTCACCCTGGGCCAGTGCACACAGGGTGCACATAAGCAGCAGGGCCAGCAGTACAGTCAGCGATTTACGCATCATACCATACATACCTCCTGTATAAGATTTTACTCGATCCCGTTTTGCGGCTTTCCGCAGGTATTCGGGTTTAAATGAAATTATCCCTGCAAAAGCCTGACATGTCAAGGATGTGTCAGGCTTTTGCAGGGAATCACGACATACGGATGTTTGCATGGATGATACAGGTGTTGATTATGGCGTCTTACAGCAGGGAAACAATCCATGAAAATATGAGAAAGAGCAGGAAAAGAGCCAGGTCCGCAAGAAAGAGAACCAGATAGCGCTCTTCATCTTCCAGCTCTTCATAGGTTTCCATTTCTTCATCCACAAAGTCGATCATATCACCTGTCTGACGCTTTGGACGTTTCCGGTCGATGTACTTTGCACGCAGCCGGTCAAGACGGGGCAGACTGGCGCCGTCCAGCTGCAGGTAACTCAGCCATGCCCCCAGCAGGCAGAGCAGTCCATATAAAAGAAGAAACAGCCCCCGAAGGTCCCGGCCGCTGCCCTGCTCAACAAAAAAGGCCAGCAGGAGGGAGAAAAACAGACCCCAGATGAGGCGGGTAAAACTCCGGTGAATCAGGGGACGGATCAGGTCCCGGTTCCAGATGGCTTTCAGGCGTTTGAACATGACTGGCCTCCATGCGTAAGAATACAGGTATGATATCACGTTTGTGAGAAGGCAGGAAGATGCAGGGATGATCATGAAAAGAGGGGAGACGTGAAGAGGACACAACCAGAGTATGACACAATCTGTTCTTTCTTTGTATTTCAGCGGCGCCATATGTATTTCCGTTGACTTGATAAGGGGGTTTGAATATAATCTTTTTCACCTGATGACAGGCGGTACGGCAAGCGCCGTATCATACAATTCCATAAGGAGGATCTACCATCCATGAAAAAGCTTCTTGCTCTGGTGATGGCTCTGTGCCTGGTTTTTTCAGCAGTGTCTTTTGCAAATGCTGCAGAACTGACCAACCTCAACACCTATGAGACAACGGCCCGTGAACTTGAGACCTGGAACATCCATTATTCCCAGGCTGCTGCGGACCTGAATGTTCTGACCAACTGCTTCGATGGTCTTCTGACCAACGACAATCACGGCAACCTGAAGCCCAATGCAGCTGCTTCCTATTCTTCCGAGGACGGCGGCAAGACCTGGACCTTCGTGCTCAACGACGGCATGACCTGGTTCACCAACGACGGCACCGTGCAGGCTGACGTGGTGGCACAGGACTGGGCTACCGGCCTTGAATGGGTTCTGAACTATGCCAAGAACGACTCCTACAATGCTTCCATGCCCATGGAAATGATCGAGGGCGCTGAAGCTTATTACAATTACACCAAGGAACTCACCGAGACCGAAGGCGCTGAGGCTGCATATGCCCTGACCGCCGAAGAAGGCTCCAAGTTCGACGAACTGGTTGGCATCGATATCCCCGATGACAAGACCATCGTGTACACCTGCGTGGACGCTCTGCCCTATTTCCCCTCTGTGGCCACCTACAACTGCCTCTATCCTCTCTCTGCTCAGCTGATCGAGGAAGTCGGCGTGCAGGGCTACCGTGACATCACCTGGGAAGATATGTGGTACAACGGCGCCTACACCGTGACCTATTTCGAGAACCAGAACCAGAAGGTGCTCACTGCCAGCCCCAACTACTGGAACGCTGCCAACGTGAAGCGCTTTGACACCGTCACCATCAAGATGGTGGAATCCGTGGCCGTTGCCTACCAGCTCTTCCTGGGCGGCGAACTGGACCATGTGTCCCTGGAGCAGGCTACCCTGCAGGAAATCTACAACGACAAGGCCAACGCCAACAACGACAACCTGGTGCAGGCCCGTCCCACCAAGTATTCCTATCAGATGCACCTTGTGTACAGCAAGAACCTGGAAGACGGCACCCCGGACACCAACTGGAACACCGCTGTTGCCAACGAAAACTTCCGCAAGAGCCTGTATTACGGTCTTGACCTGACCAACTATCTGGCCCGTACCAACGCCATCAATCCCCAGTCCTGCCAGAACTATGTCTACACCGGCAACGGCGTGGCCTTCACCTCTGACGGAACCGATTACACCGCTCTGGTCCGCGCTGAACTCGGCCTGGATTACAACAGCGAAACCTACAACCGCTATGATCCCGAGAAGGCTGCCCAGTACAAGGCTGCCGCCATGGAAGAACTCGCCGCCAAGGGCGTGACCTTCCCTGTGGAAATCGATTACTACATCTCCGGTTCCTCCACCGTGGCTGCTGAGACTGCCAAGGTTCTTGAGAACATCTTCTCCTCCTGCCTGGGCGATGACTATGTCAAGCTGGTCACCAAGACCTACATCTCCAGCCTTGCCAACGAAGTGCGCAAACCCCGTCTTGCTTCCTTCTTCATCAACGGCTGGGGCGCTGACTTCGCCGATCCCATCAACTTCCTGGGCCAGGAAACCTACAATGATACTGCTGCCTACTATTCCAACAACTACAGCAATATCAATGACGCCACCGATGAAGACCTGATCAAGGCTTATCAGGAATTCACCGACCTGACTGTGGCTGCCAAGGCCATCACCGATAACATGGATGCCCGCTATGCTGCCTTCGCCAAGGCTGAAGCCTGCTTCCTGAATCACGCCCTGACCATCCCCTGCAGCTATGAAGTGGCATGGGAACTGACCAAGATCAACAACTACAGCAAGGTTTACAGTGCCTATGGCATGCAGGCCTACCGCTATGTGGACTGGGAGACCAGCGATGTGCCCTACACCACCGAACAGATGGAAGCCTTCGCTGCCGCCTATGCTGGTGAGTAAACTGAATAATCAGCTGGCATAACATGTTCCGGGGCAGTTCCTTCTTCGGAAGGGGCTGCCCCGGTTGCTGTATAGCCTTGGCGCGCGATCCGAGTCCCCGGACGCGCGGAGATTCAGATCGCGCCCAAGAAACAGACAGGGAGGTTGCATCATGGTCAAATATATCCTGAAGAGACTTGTGCAGTCAGTCATCACCGTCCTTCTCGTTGTCTGCATCGTGTTTGTCCTGCTCAGGATGATGCCGTCAGACTATTTCTTCACGGAAGATGAACTGATGAAGTTTACCGAGGAGCAGAAGTACGCAAAACTGCAGCGCCTGGGTATCATGGATCTCTGCGCACAATGCGCAGGAAAGGGTGATATCGAGGGGAGCCCGTGCACACATTGTGAGGGAACGGGGTATGTGAACCGCAATGTGTTTGCCCAGATGGGCGACTTCTACTACCAGATGCTGGAGATGCGTGTCTTTAACGCCAAGGGCAAGGAAGTCAAAACCATAACGCCCATGCCGGTATGGACCTATCTGCAGGAAAAGTACGCCACAGGCGAGGATCCCTTTGCCGGGAGCCTCAAGGAAGGCTACAGCCTGAGAATGGTGTTCAACCTTGGCAAGTCCATCCGTCTTGAAAAGAACCAGTATGTCACCGATGTGATTGCAACGAAGATGTCGGTGTCCCTGGAACTGGGACTCATCGCCCTGGCCATCTCCCTGCTTCTGGGCGTGGTGATGGGTGTCTTCCAGGCGCTTTACAAAAACGGCATTTTCGACCATATCGGTACCGGCTATACGGTTATCGTCAATGCGGTGCCGCATCTGGTTATCTATACGGTGATCATGATTGCGGGCAACAGCCTCTTCGGCCTTCCCATGCGCTATGACGCCACCGCGGCCAATACGGGGCTGACCAAAGTCCTGCCCATTGTGTGCCTCTCCATTGGCTCCACCGCCGGCTATATGCTCTGGACCCGGCGCTACATGGTGGATGAACTCAATAAGGACTATATCCGTCTGGCCAAACTCAAGGGTCTGTCCACCCGCAAGGTCATGTTCCGGCACGTGCTGAAGAATGCCTTTGTGCCGCTGGCCCAGTATCTGCCCTATTCGGTGCTGCTGACTGTGGGCGGCTCCCTCCTGGTGGAAACCTTCTTCTCCGTACCCGGCATGGGTCCGGAGCTGACCAAGGCCATCAGCCGGTATGACCTGAATCTGGTGCAGGGCATTGTGCTGCTGTACGCGTCTCTGGGTATCCTGGGTGTGTTCCTGGGCGACCTGCTCATGACCATGATTGATCCCAGGATCAAGCTGACCGGAAAGGGAGATGTGCGTTAATGGCAAAGAAAAACCGCGAGAAGACCATATCTGAGCTGGAAGCTCCGGTCGTCAATCTCACCGTCGACAAATCCAAGACGGAACACGACAACAAGAGCGAGCGCCCCATGGGCCGTGAGTACCCCACAAGCCGCCATACCATGCCGGAAAAGCAGCTCTTTGAGTTTGCCGAGTACCATATTCAGGATACGGAGCGCATCGGCTATTCCAACTATTCTTACTGGAAGAGCGTGTGGGCCAACTTCCTGAAGAACCGTCCGGCGGTTATCATGTCCGTCGTCTTTATCCTGCTGTTCATCTTTACCTTTGTGGCATCTGCCATAGGGAAGTATGACATCAATATGGAGACAGACCCCCTGAACAGGGCATACATTACCCCCAACAGCGAATACTGGTTCGGCACCAACGCCATCGGACAGGACTACTGGGCGCAGGTTTGGTACGCCACCCGTGCCTCCATCCTTCTGGCTGTGCTGGTTTCCCTGGGCCAGATCCTGGTGGGCGTGATCATCGGCCTGATCTGGGGCTATGTCAGAAAGCTTGACCGGTTCTTTACGGAACTGTACAACTTAATCGACAACATCCCGACCATTATCTATATGACATTGATTGCCCTGATGGTGGGCAAGACCATGCTGACCATGGGTGTGACCATGGTGGCCTTCGGCTGGCTGGCTACCGCCAGGAACGTTCGCAATCTTGTCTTCATGTACCGCGACAGGGAATACAATCTGGCATCCCGCTGCCTGGGCACCCGCCTGTGGCGTATTCTCTTCAGGAACATCTTCCCCTATCTGATCTCCGTCATCATCCTGCGCATGGCGCTGGCCATCCCGAATACCATCGCCTACGAGACAACCCTGACATACCTGGGTCTGATGGACATCACCAAACCGTCCCTTGGCATGCTGCTTTCTGCGGCCCGTGCCGTGTTCCCCAGGGCATCCTACACGCTGCTGTTCCCGGCCATCATCGTGTCCATTATCA
>CAMOVR010000053.1 GCA_946627565.1 uncultured Clostridia bacterium | reverse complement strand
CAGAAGAAACAAAGATCATTTTTGACGCGCAGACGGGAAAGCTCCTGGAAACCCGTAGAATGTCTTATCAGTAACAGTGAAAGGAAAAACAGAGGGTCAGTATGAAGGCGAGAATCTTTTCAAACGCAGTACTTTATCTTTTATTCCCATATAATCTTCAGTGTATCGGATAGTATTGATTAAACTGTTTTGTATATGATTCGTTTGGATTATAGCTACACAATCTGAAGCAAGAACAAAAAAAGGACGGCGTCATTGGCGCCGCCCTTGTGTTAGATTAGGAATGGATCAATTCAGCTCGTACGATTTCTTCAGCCCGGTTTCGGATACTATTCATTCGTCTGACCCATTCCAGCTGGTTTTTTGCTTTGAGGGATTCTGTGATTCCTTCAGCAGTTTTCATCTGGCATAGGATCAGTTCATAGCGTTTCTGCGCTTGGTAGTCCAGATCATGAAGAACGGAATAGAGCTTGCCTGAAAGAATCAGGCGAGTATACAGACCGGGGCGGTTGCCTTCAAGGTATTGTTTGTACTCACGCCCCCAACGTCCGAGAGGAATGGAATCGGATTCTCTCGGGTAAAGATCAGGGAGATAATAATCACCGTGCAGAGTGTAGTTCAGTCCATTATTGTTATCTTTGATACTCTTTGGCAATATGGTGTTTATTTGAACTTGCTTCATAGGGTCGTATCCTCCTCGTGAATTTAGGAGGAGTTCTCCAGTCAGGTTGGCTCGTGGATTTCTCCTGCCTGAATTAAATCATTTTGAAATGACGGAGCGCTTCCTGGATGGCTGCCATTTTGTCAGGCGGACATACCAGCTTCTTACTGTTGGGGGTCTTGGGTTTGTTGTAATTCTCCCGTTCCTTTATGCCAAGGGCCGCTTTTGCCTGGGCAATGTAAAGGTTGGAGACCTTGAAACCGTACTTTTCTTCAATGTATGCCTGCAATTCAGCATAAGTGGCTTTGCTTTCGGCCACCGTTACATCTTCAGGTTTCAGGTCGATTCCCACATGAATGGTGTCGTCCGGCTTTTGTTGGGACATAAGAAGTACCGTCTCGTTAATACAGGCCTATCGAAACATATCCATATGATTGTTCAAAGAGATCGTCAGCCATGATGGTTGACTGAATGTCAGCAGGATATGCATTGCTGAAAAGCCCATATACAGTGATGAATGTGGGATGAATGGCAGACTTTGTTCAGGCACATAATCTGAAATTGCTATTGCTGCTTTTTCTCGTGTTCGGTATCTTAACAGACTGGAATTTGTATGATTACCTTCCGGGATTCCGGGGGTATGCTTTTCCATACCCCGGTAAAATGGTTGAGCGAAATGGCTATCTGTCCGGCAGGATCGGGGTCAGATGAACATCTCCAGGCATTGACTTCCGTATGGACGCCGGATATTCCAGGTGCTTTTTATATTTGTGGATATATTCCAGACAAACCCGTCTGAATGCAGGGCCGCTCCGGCTGCCGACATTTTTTCCAAATGTCTGAAAAAAACATGGATTTGGAAAAAATGTGATGCACTTTTCCTGCTTTGCAGAATCATGGATTCTAATTCTCCTGCTGCTTTTCAGGCAGTCAACTGCCCACCTGCCGGGGCAGGTGGGCTTGGAACTCCCCGGTTGTGCAAACATCATTCGACTCCTGCCGATAGCTTTTCCGACTGCCCGGACAGTGAGCAGGGTTACATCATGAGGCAGTTGACAACGTCCCTGCCGTCTCAGATATGCTGAGGGGACACTGTATCCGCATGGCTGCATTGTACAGGAATGCTCTGACAGAGAGGATGGCCGATTCCTGTGCGATACAGATTCATTGCCCTGTTGCCGGTCATCATTGGATTTATAACTACAGGCACTCCAGCAAAAGATGTGCATCTTCCTGCTGCGGTTTGTTTTCGGCTGCTGCTGCATTCTCTGGTTTCAGGTCGATTCCCGCATGAATGGTGTCATCCGGTTTTGACGGGACATAAGAAGTAGTGTCTTGACGTGTGTTGTCCATGGAAACAAGCCAGGAGGCGAACAGGTTTATTATTTCAAAAACAGTTCAATGACAGGCACAGGCGTATCGGGCTTGACAGGGGGAAGATTGAGCACCAGCAGATCGTCACCCCTGGCGGCACCTTCGGAAAAATGGTCTACCCTGCCTTCCGTCATCAGAATCTCGCTGCCGTCATGCAGGAACTGGGCATAGGCCACGCGCCCTGCCATGCCGGGCAGGAGCAGATGTCCGAAGGGATAGGCAAACAGATGCACGTACAGGCGTGAGCCGTCCTCCCGCTGGGTGTAACGGCAGTCCCTGGGAAGACTTGGCAGGATGTCAGGCTCTGCCATGGTGCAGCCGTAAATGGAGCGGCTGTTGGCATGCATCCATTTTTCAAACACGGAAAGTGCAGCCTTTGCGCGGCTGTCAAATTCCCCGCGGGACGTGGGGCCTACGTTCATCAGCAGATTACCGCCGCAGGAAACCGTGTTCACCAGCATGCGGATCAGCATTTCCGGGGACTTCCAGGTGCTCTCATCCCGGTGGTAGCCCCAGGAACCGGAAAAGGTCTGGCAGGCTTCCCATGTCACATATTCTCCGGTCTCCCTGTGCCGCACCCAGTCACTGACCTGGTACTGTTCAGGCGTCCACAGATCCTGTTCCACATCCGCCCGGTTGTCGATGATAATGCCCGGCTGCAGTTCCCGGGCCAGGGCGATCAGGGCGTCACTTTCCCATTCGTTTCTTCCCTTGCCGCGCATCCATTCCCGGCCGGGCCCGCCGTGCTGATCGGGGTAGGACCAGTCAAACCACAGGATATCGATCTTCCCGTAATTTGTAAGCAGTTCCCGCACCTGGTTGCGCATATACAGTGCGTATTTGCGGATATCCCGCCCCTGATTCTGTTCAAAGGCGTCCGGATCATCCCGGCGGGGATGGTGAATATCAATGGGAAAATCCGGATGATGCCAGTCGATGAGGGAATAGTAAAACCCGATCCTGAGTCCTTCCGCCCGGAAAGCGTCCACAAACTCCCGCACCAGGTCCCGTCCGGCGGGGGTGTTGGTGCACTTATAGTCCGTGTACTGGCTGTCAAACATGCAGAAGCCTTCGTGATGCTTGGTGGTGATCACCGCATATTTCATGCCGGCTGCCTTTGCCGTGCGCGCCCATTCCCGGGGATCGTAAAGATCCGGGTCAAAATAGCGGAAATACCGGTCATATGTTTCCTCTGGAATCTTCTCATAACATTTCACCCATTCGTGCCTTGCCGGCATGGCATAAAGCCCCCAGTGAATGAACATGCCGAAGCGGTCGTGCCTGAACCAGGCGGTGTCACCGGGTGTTTTTCTCACAGTGTAGGAAGACATGGTGGAGCTCCTTTCCTTATTCATCCGGCCCGCGGCCGGTCTTTTCCGTATCGGGGCTTAAGGTGGGGTAGTTGTGCAGGAGTCAGAAAACGTGGAAAAATCTTTAAAAGCGTCATGTACATACATTTCAGAAGTAACTTACAGACGTTTCTGTATGCTTTTTTATTCTAAGATACGCCGGCACTGATTGCAACAACAGAAAGCGGAAAAAATACAGAAATATATAGAAATATACAGAACTTTACGGAAAATGCAGGCCGGAAAGGTGAAAAAATTTTTTATATATTTTCCCGGTTGTCCATTGACAAGCATTGAACAAAAGGTTACTATATGATCATCCAAAAGCAGCGTAACACTTTGTAAAACCAAAAGATGACCACAGGAAGCTGAGCGCAGGTTTCCGTGTCACGTGTATTCTCTGTATTGTTTTATTAGAACCGTTTTATCTGAAATTGTTTTATGGAACCGTTCTGTAAGGGACAAGGGAAACTGAATCGTTCGTACCCAAGGCCGGTGTGGCCTTACAATAAAAAAGGAGGAATCCGACATGAAGAAACTGTTATCTCTGGCACTCGTGCTGGCCCTGGTTCTGAGCCTGGCAAACACCGCCTTCGCTCTGAATGAGAATGGCTACGACCTGCAGGGCAACACTGTGAAGCTCCGTATGTGGGACGCTGTGAATCCCTATGCGGATGACACTTCCGAGGTGGACAAGGCTGAATGGCTGCCCCGCTATGAGGCTATCAAGGAAGCCTACAACTGTGACTTCGAATTCTACACCTCCACTTCCGAGTGGGAAGATATGCCCGCTGAGTGGATCCTGTCCGTTTCCAGCGGTGCTCCCGCCTGGCACGTAACCAACAACCTGTCCTCCATGTGGGTCATGAACCTGGCGGCCAACAACGCCCTGGCAGACATTACCCCTGCCCTGGACGAGATTGACATGCCCCAGCTGTTCAAGGATGCCGGCCTGACGGGCGATGCCCGCTATGGCTTCATCACCGGATTCCCGGGCCCTGAAGGTCTGGTGTTCAACCGCGCCATGATCGAGGAAGCCGGCATGGAATATGATCCCGGCGAAATGTTCAAGATGGGCAAGTGGGATTACACTTCCTTCTATGATTACATGGTGGAACTGCAGAGCAAGCTGCCGGAAGGCACCTATGCATTCTTCATCGATCCCAACTACTGGGGAATCTTCGCGCCTCCCGCCAACGGCGGCGAGATGGCTGTGCACACCGACTTCACCCTGGGCCTGACCAGCGATGAATACATCGAGACCTTCGAGCTCCTGGAAAAGCTCATCGCAGCCGGCTGCGTACGTCCCGTCAACCGCAGCGAAGAAGGCGACCCGGATTACTGGGGAACCCCCGGCGCCACCTTTGACCAGGGCGTGGAAGTTGCCATGACCCACCGTGCCGGCTGGCAGATGGGCGGTCTGAACAGCAACGGTCTGGACTGGGGCTTCGTACCGTATCCCTGGGGCAGCGGCGCTACCCTGAAGGTTGAGGGCGACTACACCAGTCTTGAGAACTACTACGGCAGCTACTATGACATGGGCCTGACCGGCACCGTGCTGCAGGGCGCTGAAGTGGACTTCCCCGGCATGGAAGCCGATTATGTCAACAAGGCTCTTGTGCACCTGATGTATGACCTGCTCTTCACCGACGAGCAGAAGGCTGACATCAAGGCCAAGGCTGACCCGGATTATATGCCCGAACCCGAAGGCATGTTCGCTGACGAACTGTCTGCTGAACTGCACACCTGGCTTAAGATGCACACCAAGTTCAACCCCATCGCCAACCTGAACAGTGCTGGCCTGGGCAAGAGCTACGGCGGCGAAGTAAGCCTGTATGGCCTGACCCGCAAGCCCTTTGACGACGGCACCGCCATCCGCTCCACCTTCGAAGCGGCTGTGCCCGAAATCGAAGCCAGCTTCCGCGATGCAGGTTATATCGAGTAATGTAACATAAACCCGGACGGGACGCCCATGCGGGCGTCCCGTTTCCGGTTTTCTGCCGTACTGTCATATTTGTTCCGCGTTTCAGTCTGGGCCGGTCTGCCCTGCCTTAACCTTAAGAAAGATGGTGATACATCTATGGCCAGGAGATGGTTTGCGTGGATGCTGGGGCTTCTTTTGTGCCTGGCAGTATCGCCCGCACTGGCAGACAGCTATGAGGCGTACCGCCTTGAGCATGCCGGTGTACCCGACGCCCGGGAAGACATGGTGATCCTGGCGCAGGATTACAGCGCAGCTGAGGAAACCGCCGTGCTTGCGGACGGGGCAGGGGTGGAAACCCAGGAGGGCGGATATGCCGAGTGGACCTGTACGGTGCCGGAAGATGCCATGTACGGGATCCGCATCCGGTATTTCCCGGGCAGCGGCAGCGGCGGGGATATGCTGCGCGCCCTGTACATAAACGGCGCCCTTCCCTTTGACGAGGCGGGGGAGATGACATTTTCCCGCATGTGGAACGATGTCAGCCGGGATTACCAGCAGGCGGAGGGCAACCAGCCCTTTCCCTCCCAGGTCCAGACCCCTGAGTGGCGCGAAGTTGCCCTGACGGATGCCCAGGGCTATGTGACGGAGGATTTCCGCTTCTTCCTTAAAAAGGGAGAAAACACGCTGCGGCTTATCGCCCTGCAGGAGGGCATGGTGGTGGACAGGATCACCCTGTCCTGTCCCCGGGAGATACCCTCCTACAACGAATATCTGGCTTCGTATCTCGACGCCGGCGCCGTATATGCGGATGTGGAGGCTGTGAAGTACCAGGCGGAGGATACCGCCCTCAAATCCGCCCCCAGCTTCTATCCGGTCAATGACCGCACCTCACCGCTTTCCGAGCCCTATCACCCCTCCAACATCGTGCTCAACTGCATCGGCGATACCGCCTGGAATGAGCCCGGGGAATGGATCGCCTGGGATGTGGAGGCCCCGGAGGACGGGCTGTACCGTCTGGTGATGCGCTTTAAGCAGAGCGATCTCAGAGGTCTGTATGCCACAAGAAAGCTGACAGTTGACGGCGAGATTCCCTTTCAGGAAGCGGCGGACCTCAGGTTTTACCACAGCGGCGCCTTCCAGCTGTCCCCCCTCAGGGACCACAGGACGGATCCTGGGAACAGCAGCGAGGAGCCCAGGGAATTCTGGTTCTACTTAAGCAGGGGCACCCACAGGCTGGCCCTGGAAGTGACCCTGGGGGAGATGGGCCGGATCCTCAGAAACATTGATGAGGAGACGGTAAAGCTCAACAACATTTACCGTCAGATCATCGCCATCACGGGCACCAATCCCGACACCTACCAGAGCTACCAGCTCTTTACCCGCATTCCGGATCTTCAGGAGAACCTTGCCCTCTGCAAAGCGGATCTCACCGGGATCCTCACAGACCTGACGGCCCTCACGGGCTCCGGCAGCGAGCGCACCGCAGCCCTGACCAGGCTTCTTGCCATGATGGATGAGCTCACCGAGAGCGAGGAGCAGTGGCCCCGCAGGCTGTCAGCCTTCAAGGAGTGCATCACCGCCATGGGCAAGTCGGTGCTGGATTTCAAGGACCAGCCCATGAAGATCGATTATTTCCTGCTGGCGGGGAAGGAGCTGCCCGATGCCCGGGCGGACGGATATTTCCTGGAGGGGGTATGGCACACCATACGCGCCTTTGTGGGAAGCTTCCTCAATGACTACAACGTGGCCAGCAGCTCCGTGAAGGACACGGGCCGCGCAATTGATGTGTGGCTGAGCACGGGCCGGGACCAGTTTGAGGTGATCCGGCGGCTGATCAACGAAAGCTTTGAGACCCGGACGGGCATCCGGGTGAATCTGCGCCTGATCAACGCCGACGTGCTTCTGCCCTCCACCTTTACCGGCAACGGGCCGGACGTGGCGCTGCAGATCAGCAACACGGCACCTGTGAATTTTGCCTTCCGGGGCGCGGCCCTGGATCTGAGCGCATTCCCGGACTTTGAGGAAGTCGCAGGGCAGTTTCTGCCGGCGGCCATGGAAGGGTTTCTCTATGAGGGCGGCTGCTTTGCCCTGCCGGACCAGATGAGCTTCCCGGTGCTGTTTTACCGCAGGGACATCCTGGAGGAAATGGGCCTTCAGGTGCCTGAAACCTGGGATGACCTGATTTCCCTCATTCCGGAGCTGCAGCGCTACAACATGGAGCTGTATCTGGACACGGCGCCGCCCTCCACCATGGGCGCGGTGCTGTCCATGGGCAATTCCGTGCCCATCAACACAGTCTTCCTCTCACGCCTCTTCCAGACCGGGGGAGAACTGTATACAGCAGACGGCACACGGTGCCTTCTCGGGGATGACGACGCCAACGCGGCCTTCAAGTGGTGGACCCAGTTTTACACCCAGCACGGGTTCCCCAGGGATATCGATTTTGTCACCCGTTTCCGCCTGGGGGAGGTGCCCCTTGGCATTGTGGACCTGTCCACCTATACGCGTCTTGCGGTATCCGCGCCGGAAATCCGCGGGGCCTGGGGCATTGCCCAGGTGCCGGGCACCAGGCTTTCAGACGGAACCCTTGCGCGCGCCGTTCCCTGTCTGACCGGCGCCAGCATGATTATCAAAAACTCGGTGGACCGGCACGGCACGGCGGAGGAGAGCTGGCAGTTTCTCAAGTGGTGGGTTTCCGGCGATACCCAGACCGCCTACGCCCGGGAGATGGAAGCGGTGCTGGGCCAGGCCGGACGGTATCTGGTGGCCAACCTGGAGGCCTTTGACCGGGTGGCATGGAACCTGGATGTGCGCCGGGTGCTGCACGAAGCCCTGCCCACCCTCCGGGGCATTGCCCAGGTGCCGGGCGGCTACATCACCGGCAGGTACCTTAACAATGCCTTTGTCAGTGTCATCACCAACTATGAAAATGCGGCGGACACCCTGTATGAGAATGTGGAACTCATCAACGAGGAAATTGACGCCAAACGCAAGGAATTCGGCCTTAAAACAGCACAGGAAGGAGGGGAGGCCCCATGACGGATCTGAAGAAGCGTTCTGTCACGCCCTTTCAGTATGGCGTAAAGCAGGCAAAAAAATACCGGCAGCTGTACGTGATGATGCTGCCCTACATGATCTTCTTCTGTGCATTCACCATCATCCCGGTTTTCATCTCCATCTTTTTCAGCTTCACCCAGTTCAACGTTCTGCAGCCGCCGGCCTTCATAGGGCTGAACAACTATATCCGTCTTTTCCTGGATGACCCGATTTTTGCCAAGGCGGTCAAGAACACCCTGATCCTGGCGGTCATCACCGGCCCCTTCGGGTACCTGTTCTCCTTCCTCATGGCCTGGATGCTCTGCGAGCTGCCCCCGAAGCTGCGGGCACTGCTCACCGTCATCTTTTACGCCCCCAGCATCTCCGGCAACGCCTACGTGATTTTTACCCAGCTGTTTTCAGGCGACGCCTACGGGTTTATCAACTCAAGGCTTCTGAACATGGGTTTGATTACCGCACCCATCCTGTGGCTCAGGGACGAAAAGTACATGATGACCATCGTGATTCTGGTTTCCCTGTGGATGAGCCTGGGCGTGGGCTTCCTCTCCTTCATCGCCGGCCTTCAGGGCGTGGAAAAGGCCCAGTACGAGGCGGCGGAGGTGGACGGGGTCAAGAACCGCTGGCAGGAACTGTGGTATATCACACTGCCCAACATGGTGCCCCAGCTTCTCTTCGGCGCCGTGATGGCGGTGACCAACTCCCTGGCGGTGGCGGATGTGACCGTGGCCTTAAACGGCTTTCCCTCCACCAATTACGCAACGCATACCATCATCAACCATCTGAACGACTACGGCATCATCCGTCTTGACATGGGCTATGCCTGTGCCATCGCCGTGATTCTGTTTTTCCTGATGCTGTTTATCAACAAAGCGGTACAGCGCGTTCTGGGAAAGGTGGGCACATAAAATGAACAGAGTAAAGCTCACGAGAAACCAGAAGAAAATACAGAAGATCATGAAAAAGGCTGAAAGGCAGCAGAAAAAGATGCACCGCTCCGCCTTCAGCCGCCTCATGACCCAGGGAAGGAGCAACCGGTCCACCGCGGGCAGCATTACCCTGCTTTTCTTCCTGTTCCTGCTGGCCCTTCTCATGCTCTTCCCCGTGGTGTTCATGGTATCCAATGCCTTTAAGCCCATCAACGAACTGTTCATTTTCCCGCCGCGGCTGTTTGTGATCAATCCCACCCTGGACAACTTCCACGATCTGTCGGAACTTCTGGCGGATTCCCTGGTGCCCTTCTCAAGGTATGTGTTCAACACCCTGTTCATTGTGGTGCTGGGCTCCGTGGGACACATCCTGCTCAGCTGCATGGCGGCCTTCCCTCTGGCCAAGTTCCGTTTTCCGGGCAGCAAACTCCTTTCCTCCCTGGTGCTCATGTCCCTCATGTTCTCCACGGCTGTCACCGCCGTGCCCAATTACGTGATCATGAGCTACCTGGGCCTGGTGGACAGCTACTGGGCTGTGATCCTGCCTGCCTTCTCCATGTCACTGGGCCTGTTTCTGATGAAAAACTTCATGGAACAGGTGCCCACCGCCCTCATTGACGCGGCCAGCATAGACGGAGCCACCTACTTCGGCATGCTGTGGCGGGTGGTCATGCCGGCGGTCAAGCCCGCCTGGATCACCCTGTTCATCGTGTCCTTCCAGAGCCTGTGGGGCGCCACGGGCGGAAACTTCATCTATACCGAAAACATCAAGCCGCTTCCCGCCATGCTCAGCCAGCTTTCCGGCTCCGGCGTGGCCAGGTCCGGTGTTGTGGCGGCCATATCACTGCTCATGTTTACCGTACCGGTGGTTCTGTTCGTGATTTCCCAGTCAAACGTGCTGGAAACCATGGCCACCTCCGGGATCAAGGAGTAAGGGGGTGCGTGTATGAAAAAACGGCTGCTCTGCCTACTTCTGATCCTTCTGGTGTTCCCTGTGTATGCCTTTTCCGACGGAAGGGAGGGCACCAGCAACTACCTGTACACCCTGCATCGGGAACCGGTGGCCGCACCCCCTGCCTACACCCTGGCCTATTCCCTGACGGCCCGGGATTACCCCGACATGGACGGGCTGGACGGCATGGTGGACGCCTATGTGACGGAGGATGCCGTCTATATCCTGTGCGCAAAGCGCCTGGTGGTGCTCAATCACGACCTCTCCTTCCGGTGCATGGTAAAGACCGTGACAGGGGAGGACGGCACAGGGACGGACCTGGATGCCTGCTCCGGTATCACCGTCACAGTGGATGGGGATATCTACATCACCCAGAGCGAGAAATCCCGGATCCTGCATCTGAATCCGGATTATACCCTGAAAAGAATCATGGAGCGTCCCGTGATTGTGGGCTATGAGAACGTCAAGTACCGCCCCACCAAGATGGTGGTGGACAACGCGGGCCGCCTGTACGTGATTTCCAAGGGCATGTACGAGGGCATTCTGGAACTGAATGCCGACGGCTCCTTTACCCGCTTTTTCGGCGTGAACGAAGTGAAGTTTACGCCCTGGCAGCTTCTGTGGCGCGTGTTTTCCACCCGGGAGCAGCGGGCCCGCCAGTCCCTGTGGCTGCCCAGTGATTTTACCAACCTGTGCATTGATCAGGACGGATTCCTGTTTGCCACCCTGCTTGGCAGCGAGCAGGAAACCGTCAAGCGCCTGAACGCAAAGGGCGAAAACATCATCAAGGTGCCCACCCAGCAGCCCTATCCCTCCGGGGATCTGTGGGTGAACCAGTCGGGTTTTGGCATCCCCACGGGACCGTCCCAGTTTATCGCCGTGGACACCAACGACTGCGGTGTGTATATCTGCCTTGATTCCACCCGCTCCAGGGTCTTTGCCTACAATGAGGACCATTCGCTTCTCTTTGTCTTCGGCGGCCCCGGGGACAGGGAAGGGTATTTCAGAAACCCCGTGGATATCGCCTTCATCGGGGACAACATCCTGGTGCTGGATGCCCTGGCCCAGTCCATTGAAATCTTTTCTCCCACCCTCTACGGCCAGGCCCTCATGAACGCCGTGCGCAGCCAGTACCGCTACGGCTATGAGACTGCGGCGGAATACTGGCAGGAAACCCTTCTGTACAACCACAACTTCAACCTGGCCTATTCCGGCATCGGGCGCATGCTGCTCAGGTCCGGCCGCTATGAGGAGGCCATGGAATACCTGAAGAAGGGCGAGGACCGGGTCTACTACGACAAGGCCTATGAAAAGGTGCGCACCGCCACCATGCGCAGGTACTTTGTGCCGGCTGTTGCCGCTGCCGCTGCCATCCTCATCCTGATTCTTGTTCTGCGCCTGATTTTCAGGAAAAAGAAAGACAGAAACCCGGAAGATAGGCCCTCTGCTCCGGTGCCGCGCTGGAGCCCTGCATGGTTCCGGGAAACCTTCCTGGGCTTCCCCTTCCGTCTCCTTCTGCGCCCCTTCAAGCGCTTTGACGAGATGAAGTTTGAACGCAGGGGCAGTTACCTGTTTGCCTTTACTGTGCTTTTCCTGGAATCCCTGACTGCGGTGATGAGCTATGTGTATACAGGCTTTCTGATCAACTATAACGACATTTACCGGGTCAACAGCCTCTACCTTGCACTGACGGTGCTCTTTCCCGTGGGCCTGTTCGTGCTGGGCAACTGGTGCGTGACAACCCTGCTGGACGGCAAGGGAAGGCTCGGGGAAATCTTCCAGGTCACCATGTACGCCATCTTCCCCATGTGTCTTCTGCAGCTTTTGGGCCTTCTGCTTTCCAATGTGCTGGTGCTGGATGAGATGGTTATCGTCACGGCCCTGACGGCCATTGGCGGCGTGCTGTTCTTCGTGTATCTGTTCATCGGCCTTGCCGTGGTGCACGAGTACGGCTTCGGGCGGTGCATCGGGTGCCTGCTGCTGACGCTGCTGGCCATGATGGTGCTGGTATTCATCCTCATGCTGCTCTTTGCCCTGGTCTCTGACGTGGTTGATTTTGTCACCGTACTAAGCAAGGAACTGATGCTGAAATTCTTCTGATGTCAGAAAGGAGGCGCGCGATGAAAGCAAACAGACTGTTATACGCCGTGCTGTCCGGCCTGCTGGTGCTGTTTTCAGTATTGTGCGGTGCGTGCGCTGAAGATGTGCCCGGGTGGGAAGACGGCTTCATCCTGGCTGCCCGGAGCGAAAAGCGGGCCATGCTGTTTCAGCCCGATACCCTTAAGGTGCGCCTGGTGGACCTGGAAACGGAGAAAACCTGGGACAGCTGCGTCATGGAGGGCAAACAGGGCAACAAAACCATCAAGAACATGCAGAAATCCGCCCTGCTGGCCACCTTCATCACCAATGCCCAGAACGCCACCACCACCACCTATGACAGCTATTCCAAGTCCCTCCAGACAGGCACCTGCACCTGGGAGATGATCGAAAAGGGTGTGGAAATCCACTTTACCATAGGGGATGACACCTTTATCGTGGACGACCTGCCCAAGGGCATCCGGGCGGACAAGTATCAGCGGCTGCTGGACGGGGCCGGATGGAGCAGCAATGACAAAAAGAAATTCACGGAAAACTACCGGGCGGTGAAAATCGCCGGTCTGGATCATGAATACATGATCCGCATCAAGGACGATTCCTTAAGCGCCCTGCTCATCAAGCAGGTCCACGAGATCATCTTTTCCAGCGGCATCTATACCCAGGAGGACATGGAAGAGGACAACGCCGCCGTGAACTACGAAAGGGTATACCTGCCGGAACTGCACGTGACGCTGCGCTTTGTTCTGGACGGGGATGATCTGCTGGCGGTGATCCCGTGCGATCAGGTCACCTTCACCGAAGGCAACGAAGTGACGGTGCTGGAGCTTCTGCCCTATTTTCTGTCCGCGGACACTTCCCAGGAGGGGTTCATCCTGGTGCCGGACGGCTGCGGCGCCATTATGCAGCTGAACAACCAGAAGGCCGCCGTCACCGCCTATTCCATGCCGGTGTACGGAAAAGATGCCCTGGTCAACGCCAGCACCTATGTATCCCCAAGGCAGGATGTGGCCCTTCCGGTATACGGCATCAAGCGCAGTGACAGTGCCATGCTGGCCATCATTGAAAAGGGCGCGGAACTGGCGGTGATCTCCGCCAGTGTCTCCGGACGCAGCGATGAATTCAACCGGATCGATACCTCCTTTACCCTGAGGGACGTGGAAAACGTATCCCTGGCGGGCAACGAAAGCGTCACCAGTCCCCGCTACTGCGACGATGTGTATCAGGGCGAGATCGTGATGCGCTACCGCTGGCTGACAGATGAAACCAGCAGCTACCTTGACATGGCCAGGGTATACCGGGAATATCTGCTCTCCCGGGGCCTTCTCACGGAAAAGGCACGGGATGCGGAGGCACCCTTCTTCATGGAAGTGCTGGGGGCTGTCCGCAAGGATGCCTTCTTCCTGGGCGTTCCCTATTCCTCCTCCGTGCAGGCCACCACCATTTCCCAGGCCCAAAGCATCTACGATGCCGCACGGGAAACGGGCATCCGGAACATCCGTCTTCTCTATGCGGGGCTCTTTAACGGGGGCATCAAGAACGCGGCCCTGAGCAGGCTGAGACTGGATAAGGGCATGGGCAGCGAAAATGAACTGACGGCCCTTTCGGAAGCCCTGGAAAAGAACGGCGACAGGCTGTATCCCGGCGTGTTCCTGGCCAGGGCATACTCAAACCGCGGTTTCAACCCCCTTACCCAGGCTTCCCGCAAGCATGACGGGGAACCTGCCCAGGCCTACAGATTCGGCGAGCCCGTGCTCAAGCATGCCCGCACAGATCATCCGGGCTACTACATTTCCCCCTACCATCTGGAAGAGTACATACAGAAAACGCTTTCCCAGTTTGAAAGGCTGAAACTGAAAGGTCTTCATCCCTACGATCTTGGAAATACCCCCACGGGGGATTTCAAACGCCGGGAGAACCTGAGCCGCATTTCTGCCATACCGACTTTTGAAAGCGCCCTTGAAAAGGTAAAAGAACCCTATTCCCTGGTCCTTGAAACGCCTCTGCTCTACGCACTTCGGTATGCAGACGGGGCCACGGACCTGCCCAGCGGTGACAACGGCTTTGCCATCACCGACGCGTCCATCCCCTTCCTGCAGTGGGTCCTGGACGGCAGCATGCCCTATTCCTCCACATCCTGGAACACGGAGAGCTATCTGGGCATGGAAAGCCATCTGCTCTTTGCCATGGAGAGTCTTTCAGCACCCCGCTTCACCTTCTCCTGGCAGGATCCTCTGCTGTTTGCCCATACCGGGGACATGGACTACATGGGGTACTTCAGCGTGCAGTACAGTCAGGCTCTTGAAACAGCTGCCGCCATGTACCGGGAATACAGTGACTTTTACCGGAAAGTGTACACGGCAAGCCCCGCCCGGCATGACATTGTGAGCGCCACGCTGCGCCGGGTTGTGTGGGACAACGGTGTCACACTGTACCTGAACTATGGAAAAACCAGCGCGGAACTTGACGGTGTGTCGGTGCCCGCCCTGGGCTATGTGGTCAGAGAGGAGGCTTCGCCGTGAAGCAGGACCGGAAACTCCCAAGGGAAAGGAAAAGAGGCTGGTACTACCGCCTCTCGTTCCCCAAAAAGACCGCGCTGTGGGGCGTGATCTTCCTTCTGCCCTGGCTGCTGGGCTTTTTCCTGCTGTTTTTGACGCCCATGGTGGAGCTGATCCAGTACAGCTTCCATGATGTGAAAATCGTGCCCCTGGGCGGCGTGTCCAAAACCCCGGTGGGGTTTGAAAACTACCGCCAGGCCCTGCTGGTGGATGCCACCTTTGCCCCCATGCTGGTCAACACCCTGACGGAAACACTGCTGTTTACGCCGCTGATCATCGTCTTTTCCCTGCTGTGCGCCATTCTTTTAAACGGGAAGTTCCGCGGCAGGACCATTGCCCGGGCGGTATTCTTTATACCCATCATCATGGCCACGGGCCTTCTGATGCAGCGGGTCACCAATCTGTCCGGCCAGATGATGGGGGAGGGGCAGAATGAAAACGTGTACGGCGCTGAAACCATAGCACGGCTCATCATGCAGCTGGGCATCGGCAGGGAACTGGTGCAGTACCTGCTGGATGCGGTGAACAACATCTTCAAGATCATGTCACTCAGCGGCATTCAGATCCTGATTTTCCTGGCAGCGCTGCAGGGCATTTCACCGTCCCTGTATGAGGTGGCAAAAATCGAGGGTGCCACGGGGTATGAAACCTTCTGGAAGGTGACGGTGGTCATGGTCAGCCCCATGATTTTCACCTGCACCATTTACACCCTGGCGGATCTGTTCATGCGTTCGGATGTGGTGGAACAGGTATACACCATAGGCTTCAGGCAGTCCCGCCACGGCATGGCAGCGGCCATGAGCTGTGTGTTCATCCTGATGAATGTCCTGGTGATCTGTATCGCCGCCCTTTTGATCCGAAAGGTGGTGTTCTACTATGACGACTAAGGCCATACGGGAAGGACGCAAACCCATGACCAAAGCGCTGGCGGCCAAGAAGGGCAAGGCGTTTGTGATGTCCTTTTTCCGCTACGTGCTCATCATCTGCCTGTCCTATCTGATCCTGGCCCCGATTCTGATCAACATTTCCACGGCCTTCACCAATCCCCGGGATTTGAATTTCCCCTCTTCTGTATGGGTGCCCGCCCGGGTGTCCATTGAGAACTGGCATGTGAGCATGCTGATGCTCAATTACAGCAAAGCCCTGCCCTACACCCTCTGGTTTACCGCTGTGGTGGCGCTGCTTCAGACGGTCAGTGCCATGCTGGCGGGCTATTCCTTCGCCCGGCTCAAATTTCCGGGCCGCAGCATCTTTTTTGCCCTGGTGGTCTTCACCATCATGGTACCGCCGCAGATGTTCATGCTGCCCCAGTACCTGTTTTTCAAGGAGTTTGACATTTTCGGCATCATAAGGCTGATCACGGGAAAACCCCTGAACCTTTTGGGCTCCAGTGCATCCCTTTTCGTGCTCAATGCCCTGGGCATGGGCCTTAAGAGCGGTCTGTACATTTACATTTTCCGGCAGACCTTCCGTGCCCTGCCCCATGAACTGGAAGAAGCCGCCTACATTGACGGCGCAGGCTTTATCCGGACCTTTACGGGCATTGTGCTGCCCTCTGCCGGCCCGGGCATTCTCACCGTGGGTGTGCTCAGCTACGTGTGGTCCTGGAATGACGCGCATTATGTGAAGCTGTTTGACAATACCAACGTGAACTTCCTGATGCTGGCTTACAATAAGGCCACAGGCTCTGTGGATGAGGCACTCTCCTCCATATCCTCCAAGGTGCCTGTAAATTACGCTTTCCTGCTCAAGAGCCCCGTGTATGAATCGGCCATTGCCAAAACGGCGGCCCTGCTGGTATTCCTGCCCCTGGTGGTTCTGTACCTGATTGTACAGCGGAAGTTTGTGCAGGGCGTGGAGCGAAGCGGCATTGTGGGCTGAGATGCGGATACAGAATATTCTGAAAAACCGTGTTCCGGACATATCTTATCCAGGTGTCAAAAGGGCAGGAAGCAGCGTGCTTCCTGCTCTTTTCTGCTGCATGACCATAGCAGATGATGCCGCAGTCCGTGCGGGCACGCCATGGATTCTTCTTCCCGGAGAGCAGACAGGCCAACAACGAAAAAAGGAGTTTGACAGCATACGGAAATCATGATACCGTGGAACAGAACTGCGTGGACGAAAGGAAAATCCAAACATGAAACGAGCGATGATTCTTTTTCTGCTGCTGGTTTGCTGGGCTTCTGTTTCCGTGGCAGAGAGAAAAACAGTGACGGATGAACGGGGCTTTGTGCTGGATGACAGCGGGTACTTTGCATCCTACGGAAAAACTGCTGTAGGCTATGTGGGGACAGAAGAGATTCTGGTGATTCCCGAAGACATTGATGCAGTTGTGTTCCAATCCAGTTACAGGAACGAGCATGTCCGGGTGATCTCCCTGAAGTATTTCGATTCATCCAAAACCGAGTTCTCGGTTTACTCGGATTTCCCAAACCTGGAATACTTTATAGCACCGGATGATACCTCTTCCATATTCGAGGTGGATGAGGCAGGTGTGCTGTTTGAGAAAAGGCATTACGTAAAGGGGATTGGATGGCTGGGCCCCAGTATTGTCCGGTATCCGGCTGCCAGGAAAGGAGCATATACCATTCCTGACTGGATTCATTATGTCGACGGATTCGAGAATTCCACGGGTCTTACAGCCGTCACGATTCCGGAGGGCATAGATTCTATGGGATTTGATGCGTTTTCCGGCTGCACGGCACTGGAAGAGATACACATTCCATCTACCATGGCAGGCATCAGCTCAGATGCCTTCCGGGGATGCACCAGTCTTAAAACGGTTACCATCTCAGAGGGCGTTACCTATATTGAAAGCGGCGCCTTTGCCGGATGTACGGCACTGAAAACACTCCGGATCCCTGCGTCGGTGACCGATATCGGCGAGGACATCGTGGAAGACGGATGCGTACTGGATGTGTCAAAGGGAAGTGCCGGCCATAAATATGCTTTCATGAATCATCTGACCTACACCATCGATGGAGAGGAACCCTTGGATGAGAGCTGCGGTGAGAAAGACGGGTTTGCCTACTTTGTCCGGGAAGACGGAAACGCAACGATCTGCCGGTGCGATCTTACGGGGGATATCGTGATCCCTGCGACAATCAACGGCATTACCGTGGACAACCTGGAGAAGGAACTGTTCTACGGAAGGAGCGGGATTACATCTGTTACGATTCCGGCGACGGTTACGTTTTTCGGAAGCAACAGGTATGACAACCTCTGGGATTATGTGTTTTCCTACTGCTATGATCTGAAGGCCATCCATGTGGACAGCAGCAATCCGGTTTTCTGTTCGGAAGACGGCGTTCTGTTCCTGAAAGACAAATCCATGCTGATTAATTATCCGTGCGCCAGAAGAGCCGTCAGCTACCATGTGCAGGAAGGAACCAGTCTGTGCTGCACGTCCTTTGCCAGCGCTAAGTATCTGCGTGCTCTGTATCTGGATGACAAAAAGACAACCTGGAAGACATACACATTCTATGGGGACGAAGATCTTCAGGTGTATTATATTCCCGGCGGTGCAGCGGAGACCATGGCAAAGAGGGATTCCTTTACACAGTTCCTGGCGTATGATGCATCGGTACCGGAGCGGGTCCTGCAGGAGATTGTACAGATCAGTCAGGCGGCTTTCCCGGATGAAACATTCCGGAAGTATGTGGCAGAACAGTTTGACGAAAATCAGAATCAATGGCTGGATGAGCTTGAAATCCTGGATGCTGACGAAGCAGATGTCAGCAATATGGGTATCGCTGACCTGGAAGGTGTCAGATATCTGTCTTCACTCAGATACCTGTACTGCAATAACAACAGCCTCACCAGTCTGGATGTATCCGGTATGAGCAGTCTCAAACAACTGTACTGTTACGGCAACAGCCTGATCAGTATGGATGTATCCGGCTGCACCAGTCTTTCAGACCTGTACTGTTACGACAACAGCCTGACCAGTCTGGACCTGAGCTCGATGGATAAAAACCCGTGGGTGTATGCAGATAATAATGTCCGTCAGGTTCTGGCAGGCAACTGCGAATTTCAGCTGGACACACTGCCCGGATTTGATGTCTCCAGGGCTGGAAACTGGGCCGGCGGCACAGTGGACGGCACGGTTCTGACTGTACAGAAGTCAGGGATTGTGACATACACCTATGACTGTGGAAATGGTATATCCCTGGATTTCAAACTGAAAGTAACAGTGCCCTGGGATACGACAGGCATTACCGTGATATATCCCCCCACCGAAGACACTGAGGGATGCTATCAGAGGGATTTGGAAGGACCGATTATTACATATTACGTTCCGTCACTGAAGGAAATGGATGTTCTTAAGCTGCCTTCCTCTCTGAAAACGATAGAGGCAGAGGCGTTTGCAAACATGCCGATGGAAGCGGTCATTGTCCCTGACGGATGTACAGTGATTGAGTCCGGGGCTTTCAGGGGCTGCCCAAATCTGGTTTATATCCGTATTCCGGAAGGTGTGCGTATAGCTGATGATGCTTTCCAGGACAGTCCCAATGTCGCAATAGATCTGCGAACAAGTGCGCAGGAAACGGAAACGTCCGATTGACAGGGAAACAGCAGGCGGGAGACCGGCAGAAAAGAGGAATGATCCCTACGGGCGCGCTGCTGTGTAACCACGTGATGGAATACATGAGGCATAACGGTATATCTTCAGCACATAAAAAATGCTACTGACGCAAATCAGATAAGAGGAAAGGTTTATGCTGTGAAATAGATGATTGCCGTACTGATCAGCCTGATGCTGATTCTCCTGACCGCCGCGGGTGCATCTGCCTGTACTGCTGTGTATGTGGGCAGGCTTGTCAGCACCGACGGAACCACGATCCTGGCCAAATCAAATGATTACCAGGATGTGTGGGGCAACTATGTTGCCGTAACGGAGCGGGTGGAAAACCAGCCCGGCAGGAAGATGCCCGTGGATAACGAAGGCACGGTATTTGCTGATCTCCCGGACACGACCTACCGCTACACCTCCACGCCCTTTATGGACAGCGCGGTTGCCATAAACGGTCTGGGCCGTGATGCCACTGTGTGCGCCAATGAATACGGCGTCACCATGATTATGTCCATCACCTCCTTTTCCAACAGGGCGGCACTGCAGGCGGATCCGCTCATTGAGCACGGGCTTACGGAATTCACGGCGGTGGATCTGGTGATATGCCAGAGCGCCACAGCCCGGGAAGCGGTGGAAACACTGATGTCCCTGATTGACCGCTACGGAAGCAGCGAAGTCAACATTGCCATGATTGCCGATCAGAAGGAAACATGGTATGTGGAAATGTACAACGGGCATCAGTATGCGGCGGTGAAGCTCCCGGAAGACCGGGTCAGCGTTTTTGGCAATGAATTCCTCCTGGAATATGTGGAGGATTATCCGGATGCCATTGTGTCAGCATCCCTGGAATCTCTTGCGGCAGAACACGGATTTGCGGTCTACGGCGGGAATGGCAGGCTGAATCTGCTGGCCACCTATTCAGGCAGCGAAGTTGTCACGAATTATTCCCACATGCGTACCTGGATCGGGCACCGGCTGCTGGCATCCGGGGAAATGGAAGCGTACCGGATCACGGACCTGTATCCTCTGTGCTTTGAGCCGGATGGGAAGGTTTCGCTTCAGGATGTCATGGAGCTGATCCGGAACCGCTTTGAAGGCACGGAATACAGTCCGGATGAAACAGGCCGGACGGATATGCGGGTAATCGGGACGGATACGGCCCTCAGCGTGCATATTCTCCAGATTTATCCGGATCTTCCCGCCGACATGTCCTGCGTCACATGGGAAAGCACCGGTCCCGCGGTATACGGCGTGTTTGTCCCGGTATCCAATGCCGCACAGAGCATCAGTGAACCCTACAGCCGCAATCAGAGCGCGGATGAGGCCATGATCTTTGATATGGACAGCTATCCATACTATCGTTTCAAGGAACTGTGCACACTGTGCGTGAAAATGGAAGACTGCAGCATTTACGGACAGCCGGTGCGCGGGTACTGGCATGCAGCGGAAACCGTCATGACAGGTGACATGGGCACCGTACTCCGCCTGGCTGCGGCAATGGAGGACAGGGATCGGGCAAAGCAGTTTATAACAGATTGCTGCAATCAGCTGTAGGAACAGGCATTCTCAGATGCCGGCTGGCTTTTAAATGACGTTAGGTGGTCGTGATTTATCTGGAAATTCCTACATGCCGAATATGTCGTTTTCTTCAACAAAAAGGTAATATCCGGAAATTGTTTAGGAG
>CAMOVR010000052.1 GCA_946627565.1 uncultured Clostridia bacterium | reverse complement strand
ATATTTGATTAAGAATCCATGAGAAATGCCGCAAAAGCCTCCTGCGAGATTGACGCAAAGCAGTGGATGAAGTACTATACCAGTGTTTATGAAACATCCGAAAGCCATACTGTCCCGGAACAGAAAGGCGCATACTTTGCCTGTTCCGCGCTGCTGGCTGTTTACGGATCCTTACTATCCTGCAAACTGGAGGTGTTCTTCACATGAGAAGACTGCTTCTGCTGTGTACAGTCCACTGTCTCCTTGTCTGCTCTGCAGCTTTCGCGCAGACAGATTCCTTTTCCTATGTTTCTTTCATATTTCTCATTGGGGATCAGCCTGCTGTCCTTACGGACCGGGGTATTTTCGTATCTTCCGGTGAAGAATGGACCAGTGTGACCCAGGAGTACCGGAGCAACGCAGCATCTTACGGCAATATGCTGTACTCTCTGGAACCAACCTACGCCGATGACCCCGCAGACATGAAGCTTTCCCTGCTGGCATCTGAAATAAGCGGCACACAGGCGGGTCCCTTTGAAACGCTCGCCACCTTCGCCCTTCCGGAGGGGCTCAAACCGTATTCCGTCCAGCGCATTGTTACCGACGGAAAAGACATCTGGTTCATGGCCCAGGATGATACGGACAACTGGCAGAATTACACCCTGTGTTCCCTCTCGCTTACAGACTTTACCGTAAAAACCATCATCACCGGCCCCATTTACGATCTTGCCGTTGCGGACGGGAATCTGCTGGTACTGTACTGGGACATGGATGCAGCCTATGCGGAGTATACAGGGGAAAACGAACTTCAGCGCCCGGAACTTCTTTTCCTGGATGCCCACAGCGGTGAGGAAAAGAAGCGTGTCACACTGCCCGGTGAACAATGCGGCTCCCTTGCCGTCGATACCGTTGAAAACAAGATTCTGGTGGCGGACACCAACAAGCTCTACCGTATGGACATGGACGGGGACACCTTTGAAGTATGCGCATATCTGCATGCCAGCACTGACCGCCGCTACGCCTCTGCCGCAGCAGTAAACGGTACATATACCATCTACTACAATTCCCAGAACGGTACGGAATTACAGACCGTTTCCACGGATCCGTCCCTCATGCCGGACAGAATCCTGCGTATAGCAGGAAACTCCAGCAACGAGAACGTCACGCCCTTTGAGAAGCTCCATCCGGACACAGCGGTGGAGTTTACCTACGGTTCCATATACAGTGCGGACGACATTGCCCAGCAGCTCATGAGTGAGGACAGTGCCGCCGACATTTACGAGATCAACCTGTCCAGCGATGTCTTTGACGCCCTGTGCCAGAAAGGGTATTATGTGGACCTGGGGAAATCCGAAACCATCCGGAATGTCCTGGATTCCATGTATCCCAATTATGTATCGAGCCTTTCCACGGATGGGGTTGTTTACGGTTTTCCCGCCGACATGTATACCAGCGGCACCCAGTACGCCTACAACTCCTATGTATGGAACGAGGTGGGGCTGACGGAGGACGATGTGCCCGCCACGTATGTGGAGTACATGGACCTGATTGAGAACTGGTTCACATCCCTCCAGGATGAATACCCGGACTATTCCTTCCGGGTGTACACAAACAGGATGGACCGGACGCTCATGGAAAGCCTCATGTCCACCCAGATGGCCCTGTGTCTGAAGCACGGCGACGGTATCAGTTTTGACACGCCTGCATTCACGGAGGCCATGAAAAAGCTGGAATCCATCCTGCCCCTGCTGCGGCCCCTGAACCTGGAAGATGAATCCGGCGGATTCTCCTGGTCATATGGCGAACTGCCCACATCCCTGTTCTCGGATTTCGGGTACACCCCGCTGCCCACCACCTATCTCGGCAGCAGCATGAGCGATCCGACCGTCAACCAGGAGGTTCCTGTTCCCCTGACCATGGGCGACAATGAATTCGTATGCCCCGTCTATATGACGGTCTACATGATCAATCCCTATTCCAAAAACCAGGATCTTGCCATTGAATTTCTGGAATACAACGCCCGGAATCTGACACATTTGCAGAACATTCTCTTTGTCAGGGGCTGGGACAAGCCCATGGAAAACCCGTATTATGACGAAAACATGAAATCCATACTGGAATTCCGCGACGGGGTCATGGGCATGCTGGAAGCAGAGGATACCAACGAGGAAACCCGGGCATCCATGCAGGAAACCCTTGATTATATTGAAGGGCAGATAGCCCTTTTTGAGCAGCAGAGATACGCCGTGTCCCCTGAACAGCTTGAAAGCTATCAGGCCAGGCAGGAAGAGTTTGTGGTCATGCGCGGCACGAATATCATCTGGAACGAGGATGCTTCCTCGATTACAGACCGTTTCCTTCAGGGGAACATCAGTGCTGAGCAGTTTGTAAAGGAATATCAGCGGATCATCCGGATGATCCAGATGGAAACTGAATAAAGAAAGGAGAATACCATGCATAAACAACCCCGGCAGAGGCCGGAGCCGCCGCCCCCCAGAGAAGATCGCAGACGCCGTCCGCACCGCAGACGGTCGCCCCTCATGATGTGCTTTACCATCATCGGCTTTGTTACCGTATGCCTCCTGATCTTCCGCTTTCTGATCGTTCCGGTCCTTGTCATGCTGAACGGAGGTGTCCGATGAAAGGGTTTTTCAAATGGCTGGGAAAGGTTGTGGGCACGGCCCTGGTGCTGTGTCTGGTCATCGTTTTCCTGCCCCGCATTTCCCGTTTTGTGGCCAGGTACCTCCCGGACGGCTCACAGAATGCGGTGACCGTCTCCGCTGTGCTCTCCAGGCACATGGAGGAATCCGCAAGGCTTGAAACCAATGTGGTCAGCGACACCGGCGTCATCTCTTCCTCGGTAGATGCCCTGCTCATCGGTCAGGTCCAGAATGTGGTGATCCAGTACAGCTACGAGGCCAGTCTGGGCATTGACCTGAAGAAAGTGGAAATGGTCATCCACGGGAATACCCTGACCCTGAAACTGCCGCCCCTGGAGGTCATGCAGGACAGCCTGACCGTGACAAACGTGGAAAAGGATGATTTCTGGTTCCCGCTCACGGAAGGCCGGCGGCAGCAGCTCATTGATGATGAACGTCTCAAGTGCCGCGCCCATTACCTTGAAGAAAATGAGGAAAACACAAAGGCACGGGAGACCACGGTAAAGGTGGTCAACGAAATGGTGAACTCCCTGCTCAATGAAACCGGCGGCATGGGTGTTCAGATTGAGTGCATCCCGTATCAGGCACAGAACTGAAAAACAGAGGCGGAGCGGCCCATGCTGCTTCGCCTTTTTGTTGCCCGTGTCAGGGAAAGTGTGTATAATAAACGGGACAGACAAATGCATCTGTCCGGTATCTTGCAGAACCGGAACACAGAAAGGAAGAATAGAATGCGCAAGCAGCTCCTTGACCTGCGGCAGGCCATGGCCGATCATGGTATAGATTACTATCTGGTTGTAACCGATGATTTTCATGCATCGGAGTATACAGGCGCCTATTTCAAGTGCAGGGCTTATCTCACCGGTTTCACCGGAAGTGCGGGAAGCTGTCTGGTTTCCCGGGATTTTGCCGGGCTGTGGACCGACGGCCGCTATTTCCTGCAGGCTGCGGACCAGCTGAAAGACTCCGGCATTGAGCTTGAAAAAATGGAAGAGCCCGGTGTGCCCACACTGGATGAGTACATCAGGACACACCTGAAAGAGGGCCAGGTCCTGGGTTTTGACGGCCGGACCGTTTCCACAAAGACATACCGGAAATACTGCGAAATGGCGGAGAAAGCCGGCGCAAAAATCGTATCTGATGTGGATCTGGCAGGAGACATCTGGAAAGATAGGCCCCCGCTTTCCGCACAGAAGGTCTTTGAACTGGACCTTAGCTATACCGGAAAAAGCCGGGCGGACAAGCTGGCGGAGGTCAGGAAAGCCCTTAAGGACCAGAAATGCGACGCCCTGATCCTTTCCTCCCTGATGGACATCAACTGGCTTCTCAACATCCGCGGCGGGGATGTAGCCCATACCCCCGTGGTGCTGTCCTATGCCATCATCCGCATGGAGGATGCCGAACTGTTCATCAATCCCGACGTCCTTTCCCCGGAAATCCGCAGCCATCTTGAAGCTGACGGCATCCGGATCTGCCCCTATTTCGATATCCTCAGCCACGTATCCGCCCTTCCGGACGGCATGACGGTCCTGCTCAATCCCGCCCTTGTCAACAGCGCGATTGTCTCCTGCATTCCCGCAGGCGTCCATATTGTGGAAAATGTCAATCCCACAGAACTGGCCAAAGCCATCAAGAATCCTGTGGAGGTGGCCAATTTCAGGAAGGCCCACATCAAGGACGGCGTGGCGGTAACCCGCTTCATGCGCTGGGTCAAGACCCATGTGGGCAAGGAGCCCATGGATGAAATCAGCGTGGCTGAAAAGCTTCTGTCCTTCCGCAGACAGATGGAGAACTTCGTGGATGAGAGCTTTTCTCCCATCATGGCCTACGGCCCCCACGGTGCCATCGTCCACTACGGCGCCACGGAAGAAACCAACGCCCGCATTGAGCCCCGTTCCTTCCTGCTCTCTGACACGGGCGGACACTATCTGGAGGGGACCACGGACATCACCAGGACATATGCCCTGGGCGAACTGACGGAAGAAGAAAAGAAATGCTACACCCTGGTCCTCAAGGGCCATCTGCAGCTGGGCTCTGCCAATTTCAGATACGGCACCACCGGCTATTACCTTGACTACGCCGCCCGCAAGCCACTCTGGGATCTGGGCATGGACTACAACCACGGCACCGGCCACGGTGTGGGCTACCTCATGAGCGTCCACGAAGGCCCCCAGAGTTTCAGCCTGCGCATGCGGCAGGACCTGCTGCCTGCCAGACTGGAACCCGGCATGGTCACCAGTGATGAACCCGGCCTGTACCTGGAAGGGAAGTTCGGTGTGCGTCTTGAGAACCTGACGGTGGTATGCGAAAGCGAAACCACATCCTTCGGCAGGTTCCTGCACCTGGAGTACCTGACCATGGTGCCCTGGGATCTGGACGCCGTGGTTCCGGAGATGCTGACAGATCAGGAAAAGGCCTGGCTCAACGACTACCACAGGCAGGTCAGGGAAGCCCTCTCTCCGTATTTTGACGATGAGGAAAACGCCTGGCTGAATCATGCCACCAGGAGCATCTGAGATTTGTCTTCCTGCGGATGTATTCCGCTGAACCACCATTTTACTGTAAAGGAGGTCCAATATGATTCCGACTCCCCACATCACGGCAAAGGAAGGGGATTTCGCCCGGACCGTACTCATGCCCGGCGATCCGCTCCGGTCAAAGTTCATTGCCGAGAACTTTCTGGAAAACCCTGTCCTGGTGAACAACACCCGCGGTGTACAGGGCTATACCGGCACGTACCACGGCAAGCGGGTATCCGTCATGGCCAGCGGCATGGGCATTCCCAGTATCGGCATCTATTCCTACGAGCTGTTCAACTTCTACGGTGTGGAGAACATCATCCGTATCGGCTCCGCCGGCATGCTCAACCCGAAGCTGAAGCTCAGGGATATTGTGCTGGGTGTGAGCTGCTACACCAATTCAAACTACGGTGAACAGTTCGGGTTCCACGGGCACCTGGCGCCCTGCGCGTCCTGGGAGCTTCTGACAGCTGCCATGGAAGCCGGGAAAAAGATCGGAAAAACCCCCGTTCCCGGCCCGCTGTATTCCAGCGACACCTTCTACAGTGTGGACAATACCACGGACATCCTCCGGGGTCTGGGCGTCCTTGCTGTGGAAATGGAAGGTGCAGCCCTGTATCTGAATGCCGCCAAAGCAGGGAAAAACGCCCTGGTCATCTGCACCATTTCAGACAACCCTGCCACCGGGGAAGGTCTCCCGGCGGAGGAAAGACAGCAGAGTTTCACCCAGATGATGGAAATTGCACTTGAGATCGCATAAGAAAAATGCGCCGGATATGCGTACATCCGGCGCATTTTTCTTACTGGCTGTCCAGCAGGGAAAGCTGCCTTGGGGTTTTCAGGTTCAGCTGGTCCATTCTGTCATGGATCTGCTGCATTCTTTCATCAATCGCTGCGATATCCGCCGCCGTCTGCCCCAGTTCTTCCGCAATATCCGGCGGCACAATGCCGTCGGCTTTATAGCGCAGATTATGTTCCAGGGATGCCCAGAAGTCCATGGCGATAGTGCGGATCTGCACTTCCACGGGAAGGCGGGTCCTGCCTTCGGAGAGGTAGACCGGAACGCCAATCACCAGGTGCAGGCTGCGGTATCCGTTTGTCTTGGGTGTATGGATATAGTCATGGACCCGGATGATCTGCAGGTCCTCCTGTCTGCGCAGCAGGTCAGAGACCCGGAACACATCCTGGATATAGGAGCAGACCACCCTGAGACCCGCAATATCGTACAGGTTCTCCACGGCGCTGGAAATGGAGATGTCCATATGCTTGCGGTGGAGTTTCTCCACAATGCTCTGCAGTGTCTTGATCCTTGCTTCCATATGATGGATCGGGTTGCGCCTGTGCTTGCTCTCAAACTCCAGGTTCAGCACTTCCAGCCGTGTCTGCATCTCCCGTATGGCCGCCTGATAGCGGGATTCAATCTGAAAGTAGGACTCCACCATCTCCTGAAACTCGGCTGAAAACCGGATCAGCTGTTCACTGTTATCCGTCACGAATTCTCACCCCCGGACTTTGTATCGTTTATCTGATCTCTGGGAATGGATACCTGAAACACCGACCCTTCGCCCTTATGGCTCTTCACTTCAATCTCACCGCCCAGCATATCCAGTATTCGCTTCACCAGGCTCAGCCCCAGTCCCACGCCCTGCCCGGAGCGTGACCTGTCCTCCTGATAGAACCGGTCAAAGATATGTTCCAGGCTCTCTTCCGACATGCCTATGCCGTGGTCCCGGATCCGGAACATGGCACGGTTTTTTTCGCTCCACACCCGTATGTGTACCGTGGAGCCGCTCTCGGAAAACTTCACGGCATTCTGAATCAGGTTGGTCCACACCTGTTCCAGAAGAGCACTGTCGGACACCACATGGACCTCCACCAGATCCAGGTCCCAGTCAATTTTCTTGTTCTGCCAGGCCGTCTGCATACGGACGATGACCTGCCTCACCTGTTCATCCAGGGAAAAGCTGTCCCTGGCTGCGCTGTACTCCTGCTGGTCCAGGGCGGTCAGGCGCAGCATGGTGTCGGAGAGTCTGGACAGGCGGTCCGACTCGGAGGAAATCATCCGTATATACTCTTCCCGCTCACTTTCCTCAAGCCCCGGCATGCTCAGAAGCCGGGCATAGCCCTTGATGCTGGCAATGGGCGTCTTGAACTCATGGGAAACGGAGGAAATAAAGTCTTTCTGGGCAAAGGACGTTCTGCCAAGGGCCGTGGTCATTTTGTTGAAGGATCGCATCAGATCGCCGATTTCGCCGTGCTCATGTTCCGGCACCCGGACGGTAAAGTCCCCTTCGGAGATCCGTCTGGTGGCCTCCGTCAGATCGGAAACGGGGCTGGTGATGCGTTTTGAGCCATACAGGGAAGCCAGAAGAAAAAAGGCCATGAAAAAGAGGCTTACCGACATGACCCTTGTCCAGATGCTGGAATAGACATTGTATTCCATGGCAGCGGTAATCAGCACATACCCGGAGCTGGTGCGCACCACCATGCTGGGCATGCCCCTTGTGCTTCCAAAAAAGGCCATGGGGTTATCTTCCAGCATAGCCATAAGGCCTTCCGCATGCTCCATGGCGGAAAGCTCTTCCCTTGATACAAAAACAGCTTCCAGATTGCTTCTCTCAAGGATCCCCAGCAGTTCCTCCGTGGTCAGTCCTGTCTTTTCATCCAGCTGCAGCAGTGTCACGGCAAGTTCACTTTCGCTCTGCTGCATTTCCCTGGAGAGCATCTCCCGGTTGATCAGGGAGGAGAGCAGCATGGAGGACATGCCGGACATGGCGGTTAGGAGGATCAGAAAGACGGCCACATGGGACCGGTAGGACCAGGGGAGAACGTTATACAAACGGTTTTTCATGTCTTTTCCGCCTTATAGCCCAGGCCCCGCACGGTTTCAATGGTGAAGTCAGGGAAAACATCACATTTTTCTCTCAGCCTCTTGATATGCACATCCACCGTACGCTCATCGCTCATGGCATCCATGCCCCAGATTTCATCCATAAGCTGCTGGCGTGTAAAAATCTGCCTGGGGCTGGAGAGCAGTTTGTAGAGCAGGTAAAACTCCTTTTTTGGGAGGGAGAGCACCGTATCCCCCCGGGAAACGGTGAGAGCATCATAGTCAAGCACCGTTTCTCCCACCTGCAGTCTGTGACTGGTCATGGCCCGGGCCCGGCGCATGAGGGCCTGAACATGCAGCAGCATTTCATCCAGGTCCACCGGCTTGGTCAGATAATCATCCGCGCCGCTGGAAAAGCCCGCCCGCTTGTCATCCAGGGTATCCCTGGCGGTCACCATGAGGATGGGCAGCAGGGGAAAGTCCCTGCGGATTTCCTCCGCCACTTCCAGGCCGCTTTTCCCGGGCATCATCACATCAAGAATGGCCAGGTCCGGAAGCACATGGTTGAGAATTTCCAGTGCTTCATTCCCGTCGCTGGCCGGCAGCGGCTGATATCCGTTCAGATGGAAAAAGGCACACATCATTTTCTGAAGCGGCAGATCATCTTCAGCGATGAGAATCTTGAACATGGGGTCACCGGCTTTCCTTATGTACTGCCTTTATTGTAACAGAAACGTGCCCGGGCGTAAACATCGCCCCGCGCCGCCGGACCGGAGCACTGCCGGATTTCAGACAGCAATACGGTTCCCATATGATGCGACCGGACCTCTCAATGCCGGCCCATGAATTCCGGCAAAATATCGCCATCTAATGAAGGAATTGCATTTTTCCAGGACATGTGCTAGCATTCTTTCCGCTTCCCGGGTTGCCGGGACACAATTCATATCAACCTTTCTTTATGGAGGGAAATGCATGGCAACTGCCAAACCCCCACTGATTATTGTGGAATCTCCAGCCAAAGCCCGCACCATCACCAAGTTTCTGGGAAAGCGCTACCGGATCCTGGCCTCCCAGGGCCACATCCGTGACCTGCCCAAGTCCCAGATGGGGGTGGATATTGCCAATGACTTTGAGCCAAAATATATAACCATCCGCGGAAGAGGTGACATCCTGGCCAGCATCCGCAAGGAAGCCCAGAATGCCTCCCGCATCTATCTGGCAACCGACCCTGACCGCGAGGGAGAAGCCATTTCCTGGCATCTTGCCACCATCCTCAAAATCGATCCTGCCAGCAACTGCCGCATCGAGTTTCATGAAGTGACCAAGGCAGCCGTGGAAAACGCCATCCATAATCCCCGGCCCATCAACATGAAACTGGTGGATGCCCAGCAGGCCAGGCGCGTTCTTGACCGTCTGGTGGGGTATGAAATCAGCCCGCTTCTGTGGGCAAAGATCAAAAAAGGTCTCTCCGCCGGGCGTGTTCAGTCTGCCGTCACCGGCATGGTGGTCAGGCGGGCTGAGGAAATCGACAGCTTCATTCCGGAGGAATTCTGGGACCTGACGGCCCAGGTTTTCACCGGGGACAAAAAGGCGGACAAACTCTTCCAGATCTCCCTTCAGACCCTGGACGGACAGAAGGCAAGCCTGAAAAACGCCCAGGAAGCGGATGCGGCCAGGGACCGGGTGGAAAAAGCCCAGCTGAAAGTCCTCAGCGTCAGGACCAGCGAGAAAAAGCGCAATCCTCCGGCTCCCTTCACCACCAGCACCCTTCAGCAGGATGCCAGCCGCAAGCTGATTTTCTCCACCCAGAAAACCATGCAGGTGGTCCAGCAGCTCTATGAGGGCGTGGAAATCAAGGGCAGCGGCAGCACCGGCCTTGTAACATACATCCGTACCGACTCCGTGCGCATCAGTGAGGAGGCCCAGGGACAGATCCGGGAATACATCGGACAGGTATACAGCAATAAGTATGTGCCTGACGTCCCCAATGTCTTCAAGGGCAGGAAAAATGCCCAGGACGCCCACGAAGCCATCCGGCCCACGGATATCAGCCGGACGCCGGAGTCCATCAAGGATTCCCTGAGCAGGGATCAGTTTAAGCTCTACCAGCTCATCTACAACAGGACCATGGCCAGCCAGATGAGCCCTGCCGTATACAGCACCCAGACCGCCGAGATCGGGGATGAAACGGTGGGACTCAGGTTCTACGGGGAAGCCCAGACTTTTGACGGCTACATGGCGGTATACAAAGACTCCTCTGACGAGGAGGATGCATCCTCCGGGCAAAAGAGCAAAAGCATGCCCAAGCTGCAGAAAGGCTGGAAGGTTCAGGTGGACCATGTGGATGTGAAGCAGCACTTCACCCAGCCCCCGGACAGCTACACGGAAGCAACCCTGGTAAAGGCCATGGAAGAAAACGGCATTGGCCGTCCTTCCACCTACGCGCCCACCATCACCACCATCATCTCCAGGGGATATATCACCAGGGACAACAAGAAGCTCTATCCCACCGAGCTTGGCAAAATGATCACCGGCATGATGGAGCAGTATTTCCCTGAGATCGTGGATGTGGATTTCACCGCCAGCATGGAGGACCAGCTGGACCGGGTGGAAGAAGGTCAGGAAGAATGGAAGACCGTTCCCCGCACCTTCTATCCCCATTTCCGGGAACTTCTGGATGTGGCCGAAAACCAGGTGGAAAAGGTGAAGATCCAGGACGAGGTCAGCGATGTTGTCTGCGACAAATGCGGTGCCCAGATGGTCTACAAGATGGGACGTTTCGGCCGGTTCCTGGCCTGCCCCAACTTCCCGGACTGCCGCAACGCAAAGCCCATTGTGACCTACATTGAGGCCCCCTGTCCAAAATGTGGCGCCAGGCTGATGGAGAAGACTTCCAAAAAGAACCGGAAGTTCTACGGCTGTGAGCGCTATCCCGAATGTGATTTCACAGCCTGGGAAAAGCCGGTTACGGAAAAATGCGAAAAATGCGGCAGCTACATGACGGAAAAGCGCACCAGGCGCGGAGAAGTCTTCCACATCTGCTCCAATCCGGACTGCCGCAACCGGGTCAAAGTGGAGAGCACAGAGGAAGCCGAGGAGGCCGTTGAGTCATGAAAGCTACCGTCATCGGGGCCGGACTGGCTGGATGCGAAGCCGCCTGGCAGCTGGCAGAGCAGGGCATAGACGTGGTCCTGAAGGAAATGAAGCCTGAAAAGAAAACGCCTGCCCATCACGCAGACGGCTTTGCGGAGCTGGTATGTTCCAACTCCCTGCGTTCCGACAGGCTGACCAACGGGGTAGGGCTTCTGAAGGAAGAGATGCGTCTGCTCTCATCCCTGATCATGGAAGCCGCCGACCATACCCGGGTTCCTGCCGGGGGTGCCCTGGCGGTGGACAGGGATTCTTTTTCCGGGTACATCACCGACAAAATCCGGAACCATCCCAGAATCCAGACCGTGGCGGAAGAAGTGACCCAGGTGCCGGAGAGCCCGTGCATCATTGCCACAGGCCCTCTGACATCAGATGCCCTGGCACATTCCATTGCACAGCTCCCAGGTCTTGAAACCCTGAATTTCTATGACGCTGCTGCCCCCATTGTGACCCTGGAATCCCTTGACATGAGCCGTATCTTCCGCCAGTCACGCTACGACAGGGGAGACGATTACCTCAACTGTCCCATGACCGAGGAGGAATACCACGCCTTTGTTCAGGCGCTGCTGACAGCGGAAACGGCGGAAATCCACGGATTTGAAGAAAAAGCCGTATTTGAAGGCTGCATGCCTGTGGAATCCATGGCCAGAAGGGGAGAGATGGTACTGGCTTTCGGTCCCCTCAAACCGGTGGGTCTGACGGACCCGTCCACAGGAAAACAGCCCTACGCCGTGGTCCAGCTGCGGCAGGACAACAGCGACGGTACCCTCTACAACCTGGTGGGATTCCAGACAAGGCTCAAGTTTCCCGAACAGCGCCGGGTCTTTGGCATGATTCCGGGCCTTGAGCATGCGGAATTTGCCCGGTACGGCGTCATGCACCGGAATACCTTCCTTGCTTCCCCAGGATTCCTGAACGATCACTTTGAGATGATCTCCCGGCCCGGCACCTATTTTGCCGGCCAGATGACCGGTGTGGAAGGCTATGTGGAGTCAGCCGCCAGCGGACTGCTGGCCGGTCTCTCCCTGGGACACGAACTGATGGGTCTTGGCCCTGTCTCATTCCCCGGCCTGACGGCCATGGGCGCCATGGGGCGGTATGTTTCCACCCCCAACCACCGCTTCCAGCCCATGAACTGCACCTTCGGCCTGATTGATTCCCTGCCGGTGGACAGGGAACACAAAAAAATCCGCAACAAACAGATGCGGTATACGTTGATTTCCGAGCGGGCCCTGAAATATATCCGGGACTGGCTCGAGCAAGAACAGCATGCGGTACCTGCCGCAGAAAGTGAGATACCATGAGCATTTCATTTCACGGAACAACCATCTGTGCTGTCCGGCGCAACGGTGAAATCGCCATTGCCGGCGACGGACAGGTCACCATGGGTGAAAATGTGGTTTTTAAGTCCACAGCCAGAAAAGTTCGCCGGATCTACGGCGGCAAGGTAGCCATCGGCTTTGCCGGGTCTGTTTCTGACGCCTTCACCCTTTCAGACAAGTTTGAGGAAAAACTCCAGCAGTGCGGCGGCAATCTGGAGCGCGCCGCGGTGGCTGTTGCCCAGATGTGGCACAGCGACCAGGGCATGCGCAACCTGGAAAGCCTGATGATCGTAGCAGACCATGATAATCTTCTGATCCTTTCCGGCAACGGCGAGGTCATCGCTCCCGACGGGGATGTGGCAGCCATCGGCTCAGGCGGCAACTATGCCCTGGCCGCGGCAAGGGCTCTGGTGGAAAACACGGACCTGAGTGCCAGTGAAATTGCGGAAAAAGCCCTGCACATTGCCGCATCCATCTGCGTATTCACCAACCACAACGTCATTGTGGAGACTGTGTGAGAGGAGAAAGAAACATGGCAGAACTGACCCCGCGCGAGATTGTACGCGAACTGGACCGGTACATCATCGGTCAGGACGAAGCAAAGAAAATGGTGGCCATCGCCCTGCGCAACCGTTACCGCAGAATGCATGTGGATGAAGAGATGCGGGAAGAAATCAGCCCCAAGAACATCCTCATGATCGGACCTACAGGTGTGGGCAAGACCGAGATCGCACGCAGGCTGGCCAAGCTGGTGGGCGCGCCCTTCATCAAGGTGGAAGCCACCAAATTCACGGAAGTCGGCTATGTGGGCCGCGATGTGGAATCCATTATCCGTGACCTTGTTGAGAACTCCATCCGCATGGTCCGGGATCAGCAGATCAAAGCGGTTCAGCCCAGGGCACAGGTCATGGCGGATGAACGCCTGGTTACCCTGATGCTTAATCCCAAGGAGAAAAAGTCGGCCCCCAATCCCCTGGATTTCCTGCTGGGCAAAAAGGCAGAGGAAAAGACCCTTACCACAGAGGAAGAGGAAGCCCAGAAGAGCCAGCGGGAAGTCCTCCGTCAGCAGCTCCTCAGAGGCGAGCTGGATGACCGCGATGTGGAGGTGGAAGTGGAAGAGGATATGCCGAACCTGGAAGTCGGCGGAAGCTCCATTGCCATCGGCGACATCATGGGCGGCATGATGCCCAAGCGCATGAAAACAAGACGTGTCAAGGTGCCGGATGCCAGGAAGATCCTGACCCAGCAGGAGAGCGAAAAGCTCATTGACATGGATGCCATCGAAGAGGAAGCCATACACCGTGCGGAAAATGACGGCATCGTCTTCATCGATGAAATCGACAAGATTGCCGGACATCAGGGAGCCCACGGACCTGACGTGAGCCGTGAAGGTGTCCAGCGCGACATCCTGCCTATTGTGGAAGGCTCGGTGGTGAACACCAAGTACGGCCCGGTGAAGACGGATTTCATGCTGTTCATCGGCGCAGGCGCTTTCCATGTTGCCAAGGTATCGGATCTGATTCCCGAACTTCAGGGCCGTTTCCCGGTTCATGTGGAGCTCAAGAGTCTGTCTGAGGACGACTTCCGCCGCATCATGACCGAGCCTGACAACGCCCTGACACGACAGTACCATGCCCTTCTGGCTGTTGACAAGGTGATGCTGACGTTTGAGGACTCCGCCATTGCGGAGATTGCCTCCGCCGCATGCACGGCCAACGCCAACGGTGAGGACATCGGTGCCAGAAGGCTGCACGCTGTCTTTGAACAGCTCCTGGAGGACATCTCCTTTAACGCTGGCGATCCCGACATGCCTCCCTTTGAACTGAAGATCGACGGGGACTATGTCAGGGCGCATCTGTCCGGAGAAAACGTCAGGACGGACATGCACCGCTACATTCTGTAATTCTTTTCCGCCCGGCCATTTATGGCCGGGCGGTTGTGTGCACAGGGCACAAAAGATGCTGTACATGGCCTTTTTTCAGTTGACAAGGCATGATCTCTTGCATATGATAAAATTCGTTCAAAAGCTTTGAATTTCACGCTGTATCATACGGTACGGCAGGAGGTAGGACAGGTATGAAAAAACTGGGAATCATCGGCTGCGGGAACATGGGCAGTGCGCTGCTGCACGGCGTTCTGGAAGCCGGTTTCCTCAAGCAGAGCCAGATGACGGTTTTTGATGCTGACATCGCCAAGCTGGAGACTCTTTCCCGGGAGCTGCCCGGTATCACTTACTGCGACAATGCCATTGATCTGGTGCGGGAATCGGACATGATCATTCTTGCCGTCAAGCCCCACATTGTGGCAGGGCTCTTAAGGAGCATCTGTGAACCTCTTGAGGGAAAGGCCGTGATTTCCATTGCCGCCGGCTGGACCGTGGACATGCTCCGCAGCCACCTTCCTGAAACCGCCACCTTCCTCAGGGTGATGCCCAATACCCCTGCCATGGTGGGAGAAGGCATGACGGCTCTCTGCAGCGAGCACACCCTCTCCGAAGAAGATTTCGCGTTTGCCAAGGGTGTCTTTGAATCCCTGGGAAGAACGGTAATCCTGCCGGAGCGGCTGTTTGACGGCGTCACCGCGCTTTCCGGTTCCAGTCCTGCCTATGTATACATGATGATTGAAGCCATGATGCAGGCCGGTGTGTCCTTTGGCATTCCCAGGGACACTGCCCTTGAAATGGCTGCCCAGTCGGTGCTGGGGTCTGCCCTGATGGTTCTCTCTTCAGGGGATCATCCCGCTGCCCTTAGGGACGCGGTTTGCTCACCCGGAGGCACCACCATAGATGCGGTGGCAAAGCTTGAGGAAAAGGGATTCAAGTCTGCCGTGATGCAGGCCATGCAGGTCTGTGCAGATAAATCCCGCAGCATGAGCGCTCCCAGGCAGAAAGGATGAACATGATGCCGGCAAATGGCCGTAAAGCAGTGAACATCTATACCATGGGCGTATGTCCCGGCAACCCGGGCCCGGGAGGCTGGGGATGCGTACTGAAGTTTGGAGAGCACCGCAAGGAACTGCACGGTTCCCTGCCCGATACAACCTCTGACACCGCGGAAATCATGGCTGCCATCTCCGGACTGGGTGCCTTAAAAGAGATCTGCAATGTCACCCTGATCACCGGTTCATCCCGTCTGGTGCAGGCATTCCGGGAGCCGTCCCCCATGTCGTCTGCCTCCGGGACGCTCAATCCGGACCTTCTGAAGATCCTGTTCTTCCAGACCCGCAAACACCATGTAACCTTTGTCCTTGCCAGCGGACAGAATCCGGACGAAGAAAGCCGCCGCTGTGCAGAACTCGCCCGGGAAGCCGTAGAGGAATACACACAGATCAATTCCCCCCATGACGAAGACGGGAACCTGATTGAAAGCACGCCGGAAAAGAAACCGGGCGGGACCTGAGTAGCCTGTATTTTCTTACAACAGGAAGGAGCTGACCTGCCGTGTCCACCATCGGTCTGATCATCCGGAAGCTTGAGGAAACCGGAAAGTCAGGGACTGACCTCTGCACCGGACTGGGACTTTCCAGGGTAACCTTCAACAACTGGAAACGCGGAAACAGCCGGTCCTATATGAGCATGCTGGATGACATAAGTCAGGCACTGGACCTGGACCTGCAGGAGCTGAAGGAGCAGGCTGATGAAAAAGAAAGCCGGGCACTTAACCTGGCGGAAAGGCGGGCTGCTCCGGCAAAGCCGGTTCCTGTCCAGCCTGAGGCGGATGAGCCCAGCAATGAGGACCTTCTGGCAGAGATGATCCGGATTTTTCCCACTCTTTCCCATGATGCCCAGATTGTCATTGTCAACTCTGCCCGCCTCATGTCCAAAGTATAAAGAAAATAGAAGCGGTCTCCTGAACCCCATTCAGGAGGCCGCTTCTGATACTATTACATCGGATTATGCCAGGGCGCTTTCAGCCGTGCAGCACAATTTCGTACTGCTTTCCGCTTTCTGACGTTACATTGACACCGTTTTCCGTCATCTTTACCAGTACCCGGTCAGCCGGTCTGCCGTCCGTGCCCACCAGTCTGACACATACTTCATCCCCGGTTTTCAGGCCGTAGCCGTGCAGGGTACAGCAGGAGGGATAATCATAATCGGGCCGGTCATCCCGGTTGCCCAGGGCCAGGACGGTTCCGGGCCGCACCCAGAGGGGCAGGGACATGAAGTCATAGGTTTCCTTCATCCATCTTCCGCCCTCCTGGACCCTTCCGTCCAGCAGATGCGTCCATGTGCCTTCCGGCAGATAGTAGGAGACACAGCCGTCTTTGCGGAATACGGGAGCCACCAGCAGGCTGTCGCCGAACATGTACTGCCGGTCCAGGGTATCACAGGCGGGATCCCAGGGGAACTCCATATTCATGGACCGCATCATCGGGGTACCGTGCTCATGGGCCTGCAGGGCAGCCTCATACAGATAGGGCATAAGCTTATTCTTGAGTTTGGAGAAGTACCGGACCACGTCCACACTCTCTTCGTCAAACAGCCACGGCACTCTGTAGCTGCTGGAACCGTGGAGGCGGGAATGAGAGGAAAGCAGGCCAAACTGCACCCAGCGCTTATAGACATCCGCCGGCGCGGTGGACTCAAAACCGGAAATATCATGGCTCCAGAAGGCAAAGCCTGAATGTCCCATGGAGAGTCCGGCCCTGAGGGTCTCGGCCATGGACACATAGCTGGCGGAGTTATCGCCGCCCCAGTGCACCGGGAACTGCTGGCAGCCTGCCGTGGCACTGCGGGCAAACAGGATGGCTTCACCCTCGCCCCGCTCTTCCTTGAGCAGGTCAAAAATCATCTTGTTGTACAGGAACGTATAGTAGTTATGCATCCGCATGGCATCGGATCCGTCGAAGTATGCGATATCCTTTACCGGGATGCGCTCGCCAAAGTCTGTCTTGATACAGTCAATGCCCATGCGGAGAATCGGACGGAGGCTGTCACAGTACCACTGCCGGGCTTCCGGATTGGTCACATCCACCACCGCCATGCCGGCCTGCCACAGGTCGGTCTGCCAGACACTGCCGTCCTTCTTTTTCAGCAGATAGCCCTTCTGCATGCCTTCCCGGAACAGGCGGGACTGCTGTCCGATATACGGGTTAATCCAGCAGCACATATGGAGCCCACGGTCATGGTACCGCTTGAGCATGCCTTCCGGGTCCGGGAATGTGTCCGGATCCCAGACAAAATCGCACCAGTTGTATCCTCTCATCCAGTAGCAGTCAAAGTGGAACACCGAAAGAGGAATGTCCCGGTCCGCCATGCCCTGGATAAAGGACGTTGCCGTTTCTTCGTCATAGCTGGTGGTAAAGGAGGTGGAGAGCCACAGGCCAAAGCTCCATGCGGGCAGCATGGGCGGCCGGCCGGAGAGGGCTGTATACAGGTCCAGCGTTTCCTTGGGTGTTCCGCCATACAGCACGTCATAGGTGATATGCTCACCCTCCGTGGAGAACTGGACGCGCTCCACCTTTTCGCTGGCTACTTCAAAGCTCACATCGCCGCTGTCTTCCACAAAGATGCCGTAACCCCGGCTGGAGGTATAGAAGGGGATATTCTTATAGGCAAGCTCAGAAGCTGTCCCGCCGTCCGCGTTCCACATATCCACCAGCTGGCCGTTACGCACAAAGGGTGTAAAGCGCTCGCCCAGGCCGTAGATGCACTCGCCCACATCCAGCATAAGGGAATCCGCGGTATAGCTTTTCCCGGTGTTCTTATCCAGCATGCGCTGCATGGCATGATAGCCGGAAGAGGTGAGGACCTCGTCCTTCTCATCCAAGTACGCCACCTGCCAGCCGGATTTGGCCTTGCTGATCCTTGCCGTCAGTTTCCCGGATCGGAAGAACACATATTCCTCCGTCTCACGGATCTCCACTTCCGTATCCTGGTCAAATGTCTCAAAATGGGGCGCATGGTCCACGGTACCCGCAAAATGGGTGACCGTTACCCGGATCACATTTTCCATAGGGGCGGAAAACGTGACATCCAGGGTTCCTCCGGCCAGAAGATCGCCCCGGCCGTGCACGGCAACACCGGATGCAAGCACATGGAGTGTGTTCCCATCCCGGTCACAGCGGGCGAATTCTATGGCGCTGGTGAACTCAAAATTCGGCCGCGTCATCCAAAGACCTCTTGTGAACTTCATAAAACAGGCTCCTTCCTGCTGATTCCATAATCATGCAGGATTGTAGCGCGTTTCAATTACAGCGTCAATTGATACCTTGCCCGGTCCGTCATTATCCCGTATAATAGAGGGGAAATCACAGAAATCCAAAACGGAATGCCGCATGGTTTCAACCCTGCAGGGCACCGGGAAACGGAATCATATCCATCAGCGCCGGCATGCATCTGCCGGCCGGACAGCCCATACTGAAACAAGGATTTCTTCATGGAGGTTAGAAAAAATGCCTGGTATCCGGAAGCAAGCAGCCGCCCTTCTCTGTCTGGCTGCGCTCCTTTTTTCTGTACCGACTTCTTCTGCGGACATCAGCCCGATTCCCTGGGATCAGGAAGTCATGCCGGCAGTCAATGAAACGTATTACATCGGTGAGCGTGAATATAAGGACCCGTCCCTGCATGTAACCATAGAGGAAGGGGTATACAACAACACATCCTATCTGGTGGCACGGATCAAAATTGCGGACCCCACCCAGCTCAGGTCCTACGTCACCGGTCTTGACTCCGGTCAGCTGGGCCGCTATCCCAAGTACGGCACAGAGCTTGCAGAACACGTGAATGCTGTATTTGCCATCTCCGGGGACGTAAACAATCTGGACAAGAAACGCTACGGAACCAAAAACGGCAAGCACATCACCCGTGCCTTCCAGACCTATGTGGCCAATGCCAAGGCAGACAGCAAAACCGGCCTTGGCAGTCTGGACATCCTGCTCATTGACGACAAGGGCGACCTGACCATCCTGGAGAGGGCAACAGAAGAGGATATTGAGAAGTATCCCGGCAACATTGTCTCCACCTATTCCTTCGGCCCCGGCATTGTCATCAACGGCGTACAGATGACCGACTTTACCTACCGCGCCTCTGCCTACGGCGCCAACAAGCGGGCACAGCGGATCTGCATCGGCCAGACCGGGCCTCTTGAGTACATCTCCGTATATTCTGCCGGTCCCGACCAGAAAACCCCTGAAGGGAAAAAGTGCAAGGGGCTGACCATGAATGAGTTCTCCGATCTGGTGTACAGCCAGGGGGACGTCATCAATGCCTATAACCTCGACGGCGGCACCAGCACCTGGATGGTTTTCCGCAATGAACGCCTGAATGTCTTCGGCAACCGGTCCAGAAACACCATTTCTGACATCATTTACTTTGCCAGCGCATATCAGGAAGACGAATAAAGATGTGTTCCCAATGAAAAAAGGCGGCCAGCCGCCTTTTTTCTGTGCATGCATCAATCCTTCCACATGCCGCTTGTAAACCACATGAGCCCCGCCCAGGTATACAGGGGAAGGAACACGCCGTGTTCGTCTCTTCCGTCCCGAATCAGCTTCCTTGCTTCTTCCTCTGTAACCAGCTTGAACCCGTCAAACATTTCAGATCCCACCGCACCGGTCTGGTTCAGGCCATGCAGGTCCTCCGGATGCAGAACCGCGCATACCAGAGCATTGCTCTCATCCGTCATGCCCGGTGTGCTGAAAACCATGGGATTGACGAGCTTCAGGGAATCGCCCTCACGCACCTGAAGGCCCGTTTCCTCCTGGATCTCCCTGGCCGCTGCCGTCAGGGCAGGGCATGGGCTCTGGATATCTTCCGGGTCAATGAGTCCGGCCGGTACCGACAGCAGGAACTGACCGGCGGGGTACCGGTATTCCCAGTTCAGCAGCAGCCGCGGCGGCTCATTTCCTGTGATGACGATGACAAAACAGCTGACGGCATCAGGCACCATATTCCGGAAGGCTTCATCATCCTTGACTGCCACCAGGCTGTCGATGTTCCGACGGGTGGCATCATAGTAGTGCCTGCCCTCTGCATACTTCAGGTCATATACCCGGATGAATTTTGCATCCAGCATAAGGGAGACCTGACTTTTCTCTATTCTTGGCGTATTCATGATTCTATCCTGTTCCAAAACAGCCTGCCTGAAACCAGGCAGGCTGTTTTTTTTCGTATACTCAGCGCTGTACGCGGGCACCCGCACCAGCCATGAGGGCTTCGACTTCCTTCTTGTTGGCCATGGAGGTATCACCGGGGGTCGTCATAGCCAGCGCGCCATGGGCAACGCCGTAATTGACGGCCTTCTGGGGATCACCGGTGGTCATGAGACCATAGACCAGACCGGAAGCAAAGGAATCGCCGCCGCCAACGCGGTCCATGATATCCAGATCCTTATATTCATCCGCCATGTAGATCTCGCCGTCAGCCCAGCACAGAGCGCTCCAGTCGTTCTTGCTGGCTGTCTTGACGGTACGCAGCGTGGTGGCCACAACCTTGAAGTTGGGATAGGTCTTGGCCGCTTCGTTGATCATCTTCTTGTAGCCTTCGATGTTCAGCGTCTTCAGGTTCGCATCATTGCCTTCAATCTGGAAGCCCAGGCAGGCAGTGAAGTCTTCCTCGTTGCCGATCATGACGTCCACATATTTGGCGATCTCGCGGTTCACTTCCTGTGCTTTGGCCTGGCCGCCAATGGCGCTCCACATGGAGGGACGGTAGTTCAGGTCATAGGAAACCACGGTGCCGTACTTCTTGGCCGTCTTGATGGCCTCAATCACGGTCTGGCTGCTCTGCTCGGAGAGGGCAGCATAGATGCCGCCGGTATGGAACCAGCGCACGCCGTCCTGGCCAAAGAGGCGTTCCAGGTCCAGGTCTTCAGGCTTTGCCAGGGAAATGGCGGTATTGGCACGGTCGGAGCAGCCCACGGCGCCGCGGATGCCGAAGCCGCGCTCGGTGAAGTTCAGGCCGT
>CAMOVR010000051.1 GCA_946627565.1 uncultured Clostridia bacterium | reverse complement strand
TTTAACCCATTACTTTAACCCATTACCCACTTCGCATGTCATCCTGCCCGGAAACGGGCAGTCACATGGCCTGAATCCCAAAGGGATCAGGTTGATTTCCCGAAAGGAGAAAACCATGAAAAAAATTCTCGCCCTTCTTTCTGTCCTGCTGCTTGTCTTTGCGAGCGTCTCTGCCCTTGCCGAGACCGCCCCGCGGGTGATCGCCCTCAAGGGACCCACCGCCATGGGCATGGTCCAGCTTATGGACCGCTCCGACAACGGTGACCTCAAGGAAGAAGGATACAGCTTCACCATCGCCGCTGCCATTGACGAAGTCACGCCCCAGATTGCTCAGGGGAACGTGGACATTGCTGCCGTTCCCGCCAACCTGGCCTCCGTTCTCTACAACAAGATGAACGGCGGCGTGCAGGTCATCGGCATCAACACCCTGGGTGTCCTCTACATCGTGGAAAACGGCGATACCGTGTCCTCCGTGGAAGACCTGCGCGGCAAGACCATCTATGCCAGCGGCAAGGGTGCCACCCCCGAGTACGCCCTGAACTACATTCTCTCTTCCAGCGGCATTGATCCGGAAAAGGACGTCACCATTGAATGGAAGAGCGAGCACGCCGAATGCCTGCAGACCCTCATCGCCTCCGGCAGCGGCATTGCCATGCTGCCCCAGCCCTTTGTCACCACAGCCCAGACCAAGCTGGAAACCCTGCGCATCGCCCTGGACCTGACAGAGGAATGGGACAAACTGCAGGAAGGCAAGGAGAATCCCTCCAGCCTCCTCACCGGCGTCGTCATCGTCCGCAGGGCCTATGCAGAAGAGAATCCGGAAGCGCTGCGCAAATTCCTCGGCTATTACAAAGAGTCCGTGGACTTTGTCAACAGCAGTGTGGAAGAAGCGGCTGAACTCATCGGGAACTATGGCATTGTCCCCGCAGCCGTGGCCGTCAAAGCCATCCCCGCCTGCAACATCACCCTGCTGGAAGGCGAAGAGCTGAAGACAAAGCTGTCCGGCTATCTCGCCGTGCTCTTTGAGCAGAATCCGGCAGCCGTGGGCGGCACACTTCCCGCTGACGACTTCTACTTTGTCAAATGATCCCTCAGGCCCTGAAAAAGGTTCGCCGCTTTCTGCCCGTGCTCTTCTGGCTTGCCGTCTGGCAGGTTATGAGCATGGTGCTGAAAAGCGAGATCCTTCTGGTATCCCCTCTCAGGGTCCTTATTTCCCTGTTTGCCCTGGTTCAGACTCCTGTTTTCTGGAGTTCCACAGGTTTTTCCCTGATCCGCATTTTCGGCGGCTTTCTCTCTGCCGCCCTTCTCGGAAGCCTGCTTGCCGCACTGGCAGGCAGGTTTTCGGCCCTCCGGGAACTGCTCTCTCCCCTGATGCTGACGGTACGCACCGTTCCGGTGGCGTCCTTCATCATCCTGGCCCTGATCTGGTTCTCCTCAAAGAACCTGTCGGTCCTCATCAGTTTCCTGATGGTCCTTCCCATTATCTATACCAGCGTGCTCTCCGGCATATCCCGGAGGAACCGGCAGCTTCTGGAAATGGCAAGCGTCTTCCGCGCGGACAGGCTTCACCGTTTCCTCATGATTGATCTGCCGGAAATTTTTCCCTTTTTCCGTTCCGCCTGCAAAACAGCCATAGGCCTCAGCTGGAAAAGCGGCATTGCCGCGGAGGTCATCGGCATGCCCCGGGGATCTGTGGGAGAACATCTTCAGCAGGCCAAAGTCTATCTGGATACCCCTGCGCTCTTTGCCTGGACCGTGGTCATCGTCTGTGCCAGTCTCATCTGTGAGCATCTGGTTCTGAGAATCCTGGACCTTGGCATGCAATTCCTTAGGAGGTGGAAGGGATAAAACCCGTCGTCATTTACAATCTGGGCAAACGTTACGGCAATAAAACCGTTTTCAGGAAACTGAACCTGACACTGCATACAGGCACCACGGCCATTCTGGCCCCGTCCGGCTACGGAAAAACCACCCTGCTCCGTCTCCTGCTGGGCCTTGAAAAGCCTGACCAGGGGGAGATCCGGGGCATGGAAGGGCATGTGTGCTCCGCGGTTTTCCAGGAAGACCGGCTGTGCGAAGACTTCAGCGCTGCCGCCAACATCCGTCTGGCTGCCCCGAAACGCACCGATGAAGAGATTGCCCGGGCCCTGACGGAATACGGGCTGCCGGATGGACGGATTCCCGTTTCCGCCTTCTCAGGCGGCATGAAGCGCCGCACGGCACTGCTCAGAGCCCTTCTGGCCCCGTCGGATTTCATCGCACTGGATGAGCCCTTTGACGGTCTGGATGAGACGCTGAAAAAGCAGATCATCCGGAGGACAAAGGATGCCTGCCTCGGAAAAACCATGGTCCTCATCACCCATGACCCCTGGGAAGCGGAGCTGATGGGTGCCTCTTCCATTGTCCGCCTTCAGGACTGTGATGAGCCGGACTCTGACATGGTTTCATAAATACATCAGTCCCTGCATGCGCAGGGATTGATTTTGCATACTTAATCGTTTAAGTATACATATAGCGATGCATCCATGCTGCATATATGCAGAAACAGGCAGGCCTTCCGCGCATTTTTTGCGCGAAAGGCCTGCACAGTTCCTTTACAGACCGGTCTTCTCCCGGATGTACTTTCTTGCCATCTGGGCATACTCAAAGGGATTTGCCCTGGCGGGATCCTGTTCCGCTTCCACCACGACCCAGCCCTCATAGCCGCTCTTCTCAATCACGTCAAAGATGGGGGCAAAGTCCACATCGCCGTCACCCGGCACCGTGAACACGCCGTTGCGCACCGCCGTCAGGAAGCTCCAGCCTTCCCTGCGGGCCTGGTCACGGATCTGAAGGCGGCAGTCCTTAAGATGGATATGACGGATCCGGTGGATATACTTTTCCAGTACAGGCATGGGATCGACGCCGGCAAAGGTGAGGTGGCCGGAGTCAAAGAGCAGGAAGACCTTATCCGGATCAACGGAGGCCATGAAGCGGTCAATTTCCTCCACGGTCTGCACGCCAGTGCCCATGTGATGGTGCATGGTCAGTGTCATGCCCTTTTCCTGGGCCAGGGCGCCCAGCTCGTTATATCCTTTGACCACCAGGTCCCACTGGGCATCCGTCCACACCGGCTTCTGGTTTCCGAAAATGTTGATGTCCTTTCCCTGGATGGAATCACCCTGTTCACTGGCACCGATCACCCGTGCCCCAAGGGCATACAGGCGGTCCCGGTGCTCGATGAAATTCCGGATGGTCACCTCATAGGGTTCGGAGGTAAAGAGGGTGGAGAACCAGGCGTTGCAGATCTGCAGGCCCCGGACCTCCAGCTTATGCCGCAGCACGTTTACATCCCTGGGGTACTTGTTGCCGATTTCGCTTCCGGTAAAGCCCGCCAGTGCCATTTCGCTGACGCACTGCTCAAAGGTGTTTTCTCCGCCCAGATCCGGCATGTCATCGTTGGTCCAGCCGATGGGCGCGATGGCAAGCCTGACTTTCTTGGGATCCAGCATGGTAATCTCCTCCATTACTTTCAAATTCAAAGATTCAATCAGAACTTCCGGGTATCCTTCACATGCTCCATGAGGTCACTGTAGGCGGCCTGCACGGCGGGCTGGGTGGAAACTTCCGCCACGCCCACGCGCCACCAGCTTTCATAGCCCGGCGTCATGCTCCCCGGCACCACCTTGATATCGTACAGCACCGGCAGGGGCTGGGTCAGGGCATCCTTAAGGGCGGCGCACAGCTCCTCCTCCGTATGGATGCTGTAGGTCTTCAGGCCGTAGCCCTCCGCATTTTTCGCAAAGTCCAGGGGAATGGGCGCGCCGTCCAGTTCTCCGGTCTCAGGGTTCCTGAAGCGGAACACGGTGCCGAAGGTAGGCGTGCCCTGGTTGTTCTGCAGATTCTCAATGCAGCCCCAGCCGGAGTTGTCAAAGAGGCAGAAGTGCACCCTCAGGCCTTCCTGCAGACAGGTGACAAGCTCAGAATGGGCCATGAGGTAGGTGCCGTCCCCAAAGAAGGTATAGACTTCACTGTCCGGGCAGGCCAGCTTGACCCCCAGGGCGCCGTTGGTCTCATATCCCATATTGGAGAACCCGTATTCCATATGGTAGGCATCCCGGCCTGTGGGCCGGAAAAGCCGCTGCATATCGCCGGGAAGGCTGCCTGCGCTGCCCACGGCAATATCGTTTTCCTTCATGAATTCGTTGATGATCCCAAGGGCCCGGGTCTGGGTCAGTCCCCTGTCGCTTCTGGCAGCGTACCAGCTGTCCACCGTGGCGTTCCATTTTGCCGTGGCCGCATTTGCCGCATCTGCCCCGGCGTACCGGTACCCCTCCATGGCTTCCGTCAGAGCCGCAAGGCCTTCCCGGGCGTCACAGATCATGGGTTCCGCATCCATCTTGATGGCATCAAAGGGGCAGATATTCAGCCCGATGACCTTTGCGTTTTCCTTAAAGAGCCACTTGGAGCTGGTGGTGAAGTCCGAAAGCCTGGTGCCCACCGCCAGGATGACATCCGCATCTTTTGCAATCACGTTGGCCGCTTCACCGCCGGTCACCCCGATGCCCCCCAGGTTCTGGGGATGGTTCCAGGGCAGGACGCTCTTGCCCGCCTGGGTCTCCGCAAAGGGAATGCCGGTCTTTTCGCAGAAAGCTGCCAGGGCATCATGGGCAAAGCTGTAGCGGACACCGCCGCCGGCAATAACGAGAGGCCGCTCTGCACCCCTGAGGATCTCAGCTGCCCGGAGAATCTGCCCCTGTGTGGGCATCCGACGGTCCATGTGCCATACCCGCTTCCTCAGGAAGGAAACAGGATAGTCATATGCCTCCCCTTCCACATCCTGGGGCATGGCAAGGCACACGGCGCCCGTATCCGCGGGATCCGTCAGAACCCTGAGGGCATGCATGGCGGCGGTCATGAGCTGCTCGGGCCGCTCGATGCGGTCAAAGTAATGGCACACGCCCCGGAAGGCGTCCGTCACGGTCTGCCCGAAGGACTGGAAGAACTCCGCCTGCTGCAGCACCGGGTCCGGCTGCCGGCAGGCAAAGGTGTCGCCGGGGAGCAGGAGCAGGGGGATGCGGTTGGCGGTGGCGCAGCCTGCGGCTGTCACCATGTTCATAGCCCCCGGTCCGATGCTGGACACGCAGGGAATGATCTCCAGCCGGTTCTTCTGCTTGGCAAAGGCCGTGGCAGCCAGCGCCATGTTCTGCTCATTCTTGCCCTGCAGGAAACGGATGCCGTGTCCGCCCTGCTGCAGAGCCTGTCCCACGCCCACCACACAGCCATGGCCGAAGACGCCGAACATATGATTGACAAACTTGTGCTCAACCCCGTCCAGTTCCACATACTGGTTGTCCAGGAAACGGACCAGGGCCTGCGCCATGGTCAGACGAATGGTATCCATACAGAATCAGTCCTCCCCGGGATCCCCGAAATAGTGGCTGTTTTCATCCATCACCCAGAGGTGTTCCCTGACAAATACCGGATAATCCGGGCTCCGGTAGGGGTTGCCGTCCAGATGCCGGATGGCCCAGAGGTACCACAGGGCATAGCCCGGTGCCGTGCAGTGGGGGTGCGTCAGGCCCGGTTCAATAAAGACCGTGTCATTGTTCTGCACCTTCACCACGTCGTCCCCCAGCTCGCCGTACCCGAAGCCGTTCTCCGGGTTGGTCTTATAGTAGTAGATTTCCGGCTGGGGATGATGGTGCGGCGGGTAGCTGGACCACTTGCCCGGGAACCCGATCACCTCGCCCAGCACCAGTTTGGCCTGGGGCGCATTGCTGTAGTCAAAGATGGTACGCACAATGCGGGTGCTGGTCTCCCGCATCAGGCCGGCGCCCCGGAACTCATCCGGGGTCTCCTCGGGCAGGTAGAGATGACTGCCGAAGCACACCGGATTATCCGTGCGCAGGATATTGATTTCGGCCTCATCCGACAGGCAGGTCACCCGGATGACGCCTTCTGCGTCCGCGTGCAGCGCCGTGGGCGGAACGTCAAAGCAGTTTTTCCGGAAGATCTCCCTGTGGCAAGCCTGTCCGCCTTCGGTCCAGTCAAAGGCCACGGAGCCGTACACCAGCAGCACAGCCTTTTCAAGCTCTGCCTTTTCCTCATAGACATCGCCCCGGCGCATCCGCCACACGCCGAAATCCATGAGCATGTCCGCGTGCTCGCCGTCCCGGCGGGCAATCCAGGTCAGGCCGAAGGGGTGCTGCCCCCTGGCCTTACGAATGTTCGGATGCATGACGCTTTCCTCCCTGTCAGATGATCTCGGAAATCTTCACCGGACGGTGTTCGTCCAGGGACTTCTTGGCTGCCTTGGCCAGCACCACGCTCATATAGCCCGCATGAATGCCCACCGGCACTTCCTTATCCTCACGGATGGCCTGGATGAACTGCTTCATTTCTTCGGTGAAGCTGGCCATATAGCGCTCCAGGAAGAAGAACTGGGGCTTTTCGCCCACCACGCCGGCAGCTGTGGAAAGCTTCACCGTGGAGTCCCCGTCGTTCTCATCCGCTGCCATGCCCAGGCTGCCGAAGGCTTCCACCCTCTGGTCATAGCCGTAGGCGGCCCGGCGGGAGTTGTCGATGACGCCCAGGGCGCCGTTTTCAAACACCAGGGTCACAATGGCCGTATCCACGTCCCCGGCTTCCCCGATGCGGGGATCCACCAGGGATGTGCCCATGGCGTACACTTCCGTGACATCTGAGCCGGCCAGGAACATGGCCATGTCAAAGTCATGGATCATCATGTCGATGTACAGACCGCCGGAGCTGGCTGCATACTCAGGGGACGGGGGCTCCGGATCGCGGCTGGTGATCTTGATCAGCTCGATACGGCCCAGACTGCCGTTCTGTACCAGCTTCTGCACAGCCTTGTGGTTATGGTCAAAGCGGCGGTTGAAGCCGATCTGCAGCTTCTTGCCCGTCTCTTCTGCCACCTTGGCCACCTCACGGATCTTCTCCAGGGAGGTGTGCACCGGCTTCTCGCAGAAGACATGCTTGCCGGCCTTCAGGGCTGCAATGGTGATGTCCGCATGGGTGGGAGTGGGAGAGCACACCAGCACCGCGTCAATCTCCGGATCCCGGATGATATCCATATAGTCACTGGAATACTTGGGCACGCCGAAGCGCTCCGCCAGTTTCCTGGCGCTGTCCACCATCACGTCGGTGACCATGGCCACCTCTGCCTCCGGGATATGGTAGGTAATGGATTCTGCATGTACGTTTCCGATACGTCCTGCGCCAACGATGCCGATTCTGAGCCTGTTCATATTGATTGTCTTCCTTTCTGCTGTCTGCGTTTTCTGTATTGTTTTTCTGTGCCGTTTTTTCTTTGCTTTCTTACAGGGAGCCGTCCCAGGTGGAGACATGCTCCTTCTTCATTTCTTCCTCGTCAAACCATCTCATGGTGACGGTCTTGGACTCGGTATAGAACCGGAAGGCATCCTTGCCGTGGCAGTGCAGGTCACCGAAGAAGGACTGCTTATGGCCGGAGAAGGGGAAGACGCCGATGGGCACCGGGATGCCTACGTTGACGCCCACCATGCCGCCGTCCGTGCGGCGGGCAAACTCCCTGGCATAGTATCCGCTCTGGGTGAAAATCACCGAGCCGTTGGCAAAGGGATTGCGGTTCATGAGGGTCAGGCCTTCCTCGAAGTCCTTCACCCGCTTGATGCACAGCACCGGGCCGAAGACTTCCCGGGTGCCGATGGTCATATCTTCCGTGACATGGTCGAAGATGGTATGGCCGATGTAGTAGCCGTTCTCATACCCTTCCACCTTCACGTCCCGGCCGTCCAGCACCAGCTGGGCGCCTTCGTCGATGCCCTTCTGGATCCAGTCCAGGATGAACTGCATATGGCCCTTGGAACCCACCGGGCCCAGCTTGGAGGTCTTATCGTAGGCAGGGCCGATCTTCTGCTGCTTGCACAGACGGACGATCTCCGCCACCAGTTCGTCTGCGATCTTCTCCTCTGCCACCACCACAGGCAGTGCCATGCAGCGCTCTCCGGCGCAGCCGAAGGAGGAGTTCATGATGCCCGCCGCCGTGCGGGTAATGGGGGCGTCGCTGAGCACCAGGGCATGGTTCTTGGCTTCGCACAGGCACTGCACCCGCTTGCCGTTGGCGGCAGCGGTGGCATAGACATGCTTGCCCACAGCCGTGGAGCCCACAAAGGTAATACCCCGCACATCCTCATGGGTCAGGAAGATTTCCGCTTCATTCCTGGAGCAGGGCACCACATTGAAGATGCCGTCGGGAATACCGGCTTCCCTGTAGAGTTCCGCAAACCTCAGGCTGGTCATGGGGGTGGTGGAAGCGGGCTTGAGCACAAAGGCGTTGCCGCAGACAATGGCCAGGGGAGCCATCCAGCCCACGGGGATCATGGCGGGGAAGTTCCAGGGAGCGATGCCGGCAAACACACCGATGGGCTCACGGTACAGGGTGGTATCGTAGCCGGTGGAGGTGTTCATGAGGCTTTCGCCCATCAGAAGGGAGGGTGCTGAACAGGCCAGCTCCGTCATTTCCAGAGCCTTGCCCACATCGCCGGCCGCCTCGCTCCAGCACTTGCCGTTCTCGGTGGCGCACAGCATGGTCAACTCATCCATATGTTCCTCAATCAGGTTCCGGAGCTTCATCATGATCTGGGCACGCTTGCGCACCGGGGTGTCGCGCCAGGCGGGATAGGCGGCTTTTGCCGCAGCAATGGCCTGTTCCACTTCTTCCTTTGTGCAGCAGGGCACCTTGGCAATCTCTTCACCCGTGGAGGGGTTGTAGATGGTGTTGAACTTCTCGCTTTTGCTCTCCACGAACTGGCCGCCGATAAAGGGCTTCATGATCCGGATGTCCATATGATTCTTCTTCCTTTCTGTGTTGTGCCTTGTATTCAGAATACTGTGTCAATCTTTTCAATCACGCTGCCGCAGTCAGCTCCGGCAATGAACTTTTCCAGGGCTTCCTCCGTGGGCATGTCCCTGGAGCACGCGTGGCTGGCCACCAGCATGGCCGCGCTGGCCGAACCCCGCACCAGGCTGTCTTTCAGGCTGTGCCCTGCCATGTAGGCATGCAGGAAGGAGGATGCATAGCCGTCCCCGCCGCCAAAGCCCTTGAGGGCCGTCACCGGGAAGGGTTTCACCACATAGCAGCCTTCACGGCTGTATGCCCGGCTGCCGCTCTTCCCGTGCTTGATGATGCATACCTGTGCACCCTTTTCAAGCCAGTACCTGGCGCTGGCTTCATCCGTGCCGTCCAGGCCCAGAAGGCGTTCCATGAGATCGAACTCCTCCCGGCTGCCCATGATGATGTCCGCCTTTTCCGCCACCAGGGAGGTATAGACGGCAATCTCATCCATGCTCTTCCAGGTATAGGCCCGGTAATCCGCGTCGAAGATCACCGGCACACCAAGGCGCTTTGCCAGGGTCAGGGCCTTAAAGCTTGCTTCCCTGGTGGGAGACGTGCACAGGGCCGTACCGGAAATCAGCAGGGACGCACTGGAGGCGATATAGGCTTCATCCACATCCTCCGGGGAGAGCTGCAGGTCAGCCACCCCTTCCCGGTACATGAGGATGGAAGACTCGGTGGGGCTGCGCATCTCCGTAAAGGTCAGTCCCAGCTTCTCTCCGTTTGTGCATGTGCGGATATGGGATGTATCGATCCCCTCATTCTCAAAATAGTCCGTCACAAAGCGTCCGAAGGCATCATCGCTGACCCGGCCCAGGAAGCCCACCCGGTTTCCCAGACGTGCCATGCCCACGGCAATGTTGGCCGGGGAGCCGCCCAGGTATTTGTTGAAGTTTTCACTCTTCTCCAGGGGGCGGTAGTAGTCCGTGGGGTTAAAGTCAATGGCTACCCGACCCACCGGAATGATATGCAACGGTTTTGACAGATCAAACTGCATCTCTCATGCCTTCCCTTCTGACCCGAACAGCCGGATGTAGCGGGATACCACGCCGCACACCGCCTGGCTCGAATTCTGTATGTTCCTGAACACATCCGGGCTGTCCGCCGCTGCGGCCTGGGCCCGGAAGATATCGGTGGCAATATTGATTTTCCGCATGCCAAGCTCCACAAGGCGGCGGAACTGCGCATCGCTCAGGCCGCTGCCCCCGTGGAGCACCAGATGCGTCCTGATGCGGCTGTGCACTTCTTCAAGGACGTCATAGCGCAGATCCGGCAGGCGGGCATACACCCCGTGGGCGTTCCCTATGCCTATGGCCAGCGCATCGATCCCGGTTTTCTCCATGCGCACGCAGTCCTCAATCCCTGCAATGGCCTCCTCCGCCGCGCTGCCGTCCTCGTTGCGGCCGACCCGTCCAACCTCCGCCTCCACGGCGGCGCCGGTTTTCCGGGCCAAATCCACCACCTGTCCGGTGAGCAGCACATTTTCCTCAATGGGCCGGTCGGACCCGTCACACATCACCGATGTGAAACCAAGCTCCAGTGCCTGACGGATGCAGGGCAGCGTCTTTCCATGGTCCAGATGCACGGCAACAGGAACCCGGGCCTCCCTGGCGGCAGCCAGCATCATGGGGCCAATCAGGCTCAGGGGAGAATAGGGAAGACGGACTTCCGCAATCTGCAGTATCACCGGGGCGTTCAGTTCCTCAGCTGCCCGGATCACTCCCTGTATGCATTCCATGTTTGCCACGGAAAAGGAACCCACGGCATACTTTTCTCGCTCCGCATGATCCATAAGCTCACGCATATTGACGAGCGGCACTATATACACCTTCTTTTCTGTTTGACAAGCCGGTGCACCGGGCTTATCTTATTACGCATCCTGTCACCTGGAGGTTTTTTCCCATGCAAGTATCCCTCTCCCCGCAGGAGCGGACCCTGGTGGACGCCGCCGTTTCGCACCTGCTCTCCGGCTATAACCCTCAGACCGGTCTTGTCACCGAGGTCATGGAGGGTGCGCCCTACCGCAGCGTCCGCAATTCCATGTATCTGGCCCTGGGTCTTCTGATTCAGGAAGGGTCTGCCCAGCTGCCCACCGCACTCAAAATCTGTGAAGCGGTGCTGGATCTTCAGCTGCTCAATCCGGAGGAAATCTGGCACGGCACCTTCCGTCATCCGGATGACCCGCCGCCCCCCGTCTGCCCTGTCCCCTTCCGGGACCTTACCCCCAGGGCGCGGTATATGGCAGATGTGGCATGGGAGAAGATCACCGACCGTTTCTCCGCAGACCTTCAGGAAAACCCTGCACTCAGGGACCTGGCACCGGAAGTTCTCTCCCAGCTCCGCCGCTCCCTGCTCAGGACGGTTCCTGTGGCCTGGGACACCTATGAGCCCAACCTGCGGGAATTCATCGGCATGACCTTTGCCATGCTGCTGGAGCACTTTGACACCCTGCTGCCGGAAGATATGCTCCGGAAGCTGGAAGCATCCGTCCGGGCCCTCATGGACGGAGCCGTGTCCCGGGTCAAGAAGAGCCTTACGCCCCTGAACACAAACATCCGCATCATGTATGTCTTCCTGGCCGACTATTTCGGCACCCGCTTTCAGGAGCCCGCCTGGAAGGCGGAAGCTTTGAGGGAAGGAAGGGAGCTTGAAAAGGAATACCTTTCCCTGCACGCCTGTGCAGAGTTCAACTCCCCCACCTACTGCGGCGTGGATCTGTCCACCCTGGGTTTCTTCCGCCGCTACAGCCGGAATGAAGAGCTTGTCCGGATCATGAACAGCCTGGAGGAGGGCATCTGGCGGGACATGGCGGATTTCTACAACCCGGATATGCGCGCTTTCTGCGGCCCCTATTCCCGGTGCTATGAACTGGACATGTCGGTCCACACCTGTTTTTACGATCTGCTCTACCTGACGCTGGGAGAAGATCTCTTCCCCTGGCATCCGTTTTCCATTGAAAGCGTTATCGCCCCGCTCACGGTCCTGGGGTCTTATAAGATGCCGGAGGACGTGAAGCCCCGCTTCCTCTCTCCCTGCCGGGAGCGGCAGGTCACCCGCTCCTTCCGGGAGCTTTCCGAGCGCGGGGACCCGGACAACAACCAGGCACTGTGCACGGCCCATGCCTTCATTTCCCCGGACTTTATGCTGGGCGGCATGAGCGGCAGCCGGAACACCAGCTACCAGCTGCACACCCTGGTGGCCTTCTGGAGGACAAATCAGGGTATTGGCACCCTCAAACTCCTCAGGTGTCTTGAGGATGGGGAAATGTGCCATCTCCACTATGTGGATATCGATGCACAGACGGAGGACCGCAGCGCCCATGTCCGGGCAGTGTCCCATGTGGGCCGCCCCGTCCTGCTTTTCCTGGAATTCGAATGTCCCGGTTTAAACAGCGATGCCTTTGCCGGGGATGTCTGGCACCTGCCGGGTCTGGATCTTTCCCTCCGCACTTCCCTCCCCCTGACTGTAAAGCCTGCGGGAGAGAAGGTTTACCGGGTGTACTTCCGTCTTGAGAGGGATGTACCCGCTGACCTTGCGCTTTCCTTTACACCTGTGCAGGGCACATGACACAGCTGCTCAGGGAAAAAAGAGTTTCGTTATACTTTCCTGACTGTTTTTTCTGAAAAGGCCGTCCGGCCAAAACCGGGCGGCCTTTTTCCATGCTTTTTTGAGCTGTTTTCAGACGGATCTGCAGGGATCCGTCTGAAAACGGAAACCGTGATTACTTCACGCTGTCGTAGTAGGCACCGCGGGCTTCGATGATCTCGTTGAGGCCGGCGTTGACCAGGTTGGCGCGCAGTTCAGCCTCGAGGCTGTCGAAGTTGTCGGTGGGGCAGGAGATGAGGCGGTACACATAGGTGATCATGTCAGCCTTGACGATATCGCCCTTCTGGGATTCCACATCGGGAGCCATGGGCATGGTGGGATAACGGAAGAAGCCCACCTGCAGGGTGTCATACAGCCTGGCGAACCAGTCATAGGTCTCGAAAACGTTGGAGCCCTGATAGCCGGCGATGACGCCTTCACGGGTCTCGGTGAAGAGGAAGTGCTTGTTGAGGATGTTGAAGTCGTCCAGGGTGGTCTTGTAGCCCATGGCGGACAGCTGGTCACCGGTGAAGGGCACCGGAACGCCGTTTTCGCCAACGGTGTGCTCGGGAGCATAGGCCACATTCTCGGCATTGACCGGATCAGCCAGCCAGTTGAGGTAGGTCACAACAGCGTCCACCTTGTCGGCAGAGGTCCACGGCACCATGATGTACATGCCGTAGGCATACTCGAAGGGATTGCGGATTTCGCCGTCAGCCTTGGTGAAGCAGGTCACAGGCACGAACGTGGTGCGGACCTGAACGCCGTTTTCGCAGTTGAGAGCTTCCATGTAGTCGAAGATACGGGTGTTGTCATCCAGGACAAAACCGACATTGCCGGAGGAAACGGCAGCCTTGAACAGGTCTTCGGTGGTATCGGTGGCAAAGTCCTTGCCGATGATGCCGTCGTTATAGAGCTTGTTGAGGGTCTTGATGCCTTCCAGGGCGCCGTCGTGCATGACGATGTAGCCTTCGGAATAGCAGTACTGATCCTTCTCGTCAGCAAAATCCACATAGGAGCCGACAAAGTTCAGGTAGGTCTTTTCGGTATCGGTACGGCCGTTCATTGCCCACGGGATGCAGTCCGGCTTGGCTTCCTTGAACTTGTACAGGGTATCGATGAGTTCTTCCTTGGTGGTGGGCATGGGCAGTCCCAGCTCATCCAGCCAGTCCTGACGGATGTAGGCGGTATGACGGGGATTGGCAGCGCCGCGCTTGCTGAGAAGAGCATACTGCTTTCCGTCGATGTTGCCCATGTTCATGACGTCGCCCACATACTTGACGATGTTGTTGTCAGCGCCCAGCTTTTCAATGGCGGGGCCCAGATCCGCAAGACCGCCCTGGGTGGCGAAGTTGAGGAAGGTGGACTGACCATAGGTGAAGATGATGTCCGGAGCAGAGCTGCCGGCCATCCAGGTCACCAGCTTGTCGTCAGAACCGGAGCGGGGGGTGGAGACGAATTCCACCTGGATGCCCAGGTCAGCGATCTGCTCATTGATGTAGGTGGTCATCTTGCTGTTTTCCACCGTGCCGCCCTCGGGGGCGTCACCGCGGTCCCACAGCATAACCTTCAGGGTAACCGTGTCAGCCATGGCGGGAACGCTGTACATGGTCAGCAGCATGGCGGCAAGCAGCAGTACGGACAGGAACTTTTTCATCGTTTTTCCTCCTTCGTATAGTAAAGGGTTATATGAATCAGCCCGAAGGCTCAATTCCGGTTTTACATGGTGCCCTGAATGGAAGCGAAAATGAAATGCTTCCAGATCTTCCCGGCTTCTCAGCCCTTCACGGCACCCAGCATGATGCCCTGGGTGAAGAAGCGCTGGACAAAGGGATAGACAATGAGCATGGGCAGCATGGACAGGGTGATGCTGGCTGCCTTGACGTTTTCAGGCGTCATCTGGGTGGTGGAACCTTCCTCGGCGGAGATGGCGATGGACTCAATCATCTGCTTGAGGGTCATCTGCACCGTGTACAGGCTGGAAGAGTTGATGTAGTAAATCTGGTCTTCGATGCCGTTCCAGCGGCTGACGGCGTAGAACAGGGCCAGGGTGGCGATGGTAGGCACCGTCAGGGGCACGGCAATCTGCCACATGATGCGGAACTCGCTGCAGCCCTCGATGCGGGCCGCCTCATACAGGCTCTCATCGATGGCCCGGAAGGCGGTACGCATGATGATCATGTTGTACACACTCATGGCGCCGGGGATGAGCAGGGCCCATATGGTGTTGATCAGGCCGAAGTCACGCACATTCAGGAAGGTAGGGATGGTGCCGGGGTTCAGGTACATGGTCAGGACGCAGAAGGTCATGATGGCGCCGCCAAGGCGCAGGTTGCGTCTTGCCAGGGGGAAGGCCATGAGGATTGTCATCACCATGTTGATGGCCGCCGCGGCCAGCATGAGCAGCACGGAGTAGCCCATGGTGCCCATGAAGTTGCCGGTTTTCAGTGCCTTGGTATAGGCGTCTGTATTTGCACCCACGGGCCAGATGAACACCTGTCCCCGCAAAATGGCATCCTTGGAAGAAAAGGAAATGGAGATAACGCGCAGGATGGGAATGATGGCAATGATGGAAACCAGGATGAAGAAGACACCCCAGAAGAACTGGTAACGCTTTTCCGAAGCGTTGTACACGCCGCTGCCGGATGTGTTTTCCTTCTGCGGACCCTGCATGGACTTGGCTGTGGTCGTCATCAGATAATACCCTCCTGTCCCATTTTCTTGGATCCCTGGTTCGCGATCAGGATCAGAACGATACCCACCACGGACTGGAACAGACCGACGGCGGCGGCGTAGTCAAAGCGTCCGCCCTTGAGGCCCTTGTCATACACGAAGGTGGAGATAACCTGTGCAGCGTCCGTCACCAGAGCGTTCCTCATCATGAAGGGACGGTCGAAGGAAATGCTGACCACTTTGCCCACCTGCATGATGAGCAGGGTGGAGATGGTGGGCATGATCTGGGGCACCGTCACGTGCCAGATCCGCTGCATTCTGGTGGCGCCGTCAATGTATGCCGCCTCCGACAGGGAGGGGTCGTTGGACATGAGGGCCGCCAGGTAGATGATCAGGGAGTAGCCGGCGCTCTGCCAGATACCCATGAACCAGTACACAAAGCGCCACCATGCCGTATTGGACAGGAACGGCACCGTCTCGCCGCCCAGGGCGTTGATGATATTGTTCATCAGACCGCTGGATGCGAAAATCTGGGAGGTGATGCCGGAGATGATAACCCAGGAGAGGAAGTTCGGCAGGTACAGGGCCAGCTGGGTGGTCTTGCGCACCTTGTTGGACCTGAGTTCGTTTAAGAAGATGGCCAGAATAATCGGGAAGGGGAAGCCGAAAAACAGGTCGCCCAGGTTCAGGATCAGGGTATTGGCCAGGGACTTCCAGAACAGGGTATCCCGGAATGCTTCTTCAAACCACTGAAAACCGACCCAGTCCATTTCCCACATGGACCGCCCGCCGAAGGGCGTATACTTCTTGAATGCCATGACAATCCCGATCATGGGCTTGTACTTGAAGCAGATAATGTACACGATGGGAATGAGCATCATCAGGTACAGCTGCCAGGTACCCGCAATGTAGGGTTTGAACCAGCCCTTGCGGTCCGGCCGGAGCTCAGATGGTTTCTTGGTGGTCATACGGCCTCTCTCCTTTTTCTGTGTCGTTTGAACCAGCGGTGAAAACGGATAATATATAAACTCTGCAAAGGCAGAAAAAAGGTACATGGCAGGGTTTTATTCACCTTTGCCCTCAGAATCGCAGATGGAGGTGACCATGGGATACACCTTTTCTGTTCCGATCCGGATGGTCCTTGAGCAGGGGGAAATCTCTGTCAGGCACACCACGCACCGGCCGGGATCCTGGCAGAAAGCGCCGCCCATGCGGTAATGCACGGTATGTCTTGCAAAGCAGGGTCCCAGGGTCAGGACGCTGCCGTCACTGCCCGTCATCTCCACATCACCCGAGAGAACATAGCATTCTGTCCCCGGCTGTGCCTGTGCAAGAGAGGAGGCTGTGCGCATCTGTCCGCAGGCAAAGCCGCACTCCACCCGGATCGGCACCCGGTCAAGCCCCGTGGCTGAAACGTTCAGTGTCAGGGCTTTTGCCTTCCGGTCAATGTGCACCGACACGGTCATATACAGGGTATTGCGTATCTCCTTTTCCCTGGCCCCATGGTCCATCTTCCTCCAGTCCCCCGTCTCAGGGGGCTGTTCAAAGGGCAGATAGTACCAGCCCGGAAAGGATCCCCGGAGCTCATATGTGTCCGGACCCGTCTTTTCAAGCGTCTCCGCCGCAAAGTTTCTGCGGTCGCACACATTTGCGTAGACCGACATGCAAAGATCCATGCCGCCGCTGCGCACGTACATAAAGTCCGGCGCGTTCTTCCGGAGTGTCACGCAGAATTCTTCCTCCCGCACACGCAGGATTCCGGAAGCTTCAAACAGGCACGCGAAGGACGAAGGCAGCTGAACGTTTCCGCCATAGGAGACCATGTCAGGGAAACGCATGATATGCACAAGACCGGTGGGCACCTGGTTATGCGCAGCGCACAGGTCAAAAAGGGTCTGGCCCACGCTGGCCAGTTCCGGGTCCTGAAGCAGCCAGCCGGTCAGAAGGTAGAGGATGCAGTAGCCGGCGGGCCAGACTTTCGTGCCCCGGTCCTGCCGGGTGGAATGCTGGGTGAACAGGGAGCCATCCGGTTCAAGGAAGTAGCGCATAAACAGCAGATTGTTTCTGGCTGCCTCCAGATAGATTTTCTCCCCTGTGGCCAGATACAGCCGGATCATCTGATCGTCGTTGACCGCGTTGTAGGTGCCCGCCGACCGCTCCGTGAATTCACCGTCCCTGTCCTGGTCCAGTCCTTCCCGGAGATACCGGTCCGCCCTCTCCTGCATGGTCCGGGAAAGCTCTTTATCCCGTACATACGGGGCGGCCGTCTTCAGGCAGGCGGATATGGCCCATCTGTGGTTGGGTGTGTGGAACCCGGCGCTGCACATGCCGCGGCAGGCCTGCTCCACCACGTCCAGAAGGAGTTCTTCAATCCTGTCCCTGAAGCGGATGGAGGCTGTCTTAAGGACCGCAAGCACATCCAGAAGGGCATTGACCGTGAAAGCCGTGTCCGGGGCCGAATCAAAGTTGCAGGATGCCAGATCGAACATGCCGCTGGGACGGCGGCTAGCCTGGATATACAAAAGAGCGCGTATCACGGCCTCCTGAAGATCCGGGCTGTCATACCAGCGGGAATCCCTGTAAAGACAGGCTGTCAGCATTCTGGCAACGGAAAAACCCATTCCCCGGGTATCACTGAAACCGTCTTCCCGGAGAATCTCTCCGGTCCGTGTATTCTGAAGCAAAAGCAGCCGTTCAGCATCCCGGTCAAGCTCTGCCGTCATACGTTCCAACTGAAACACGCAGGTCACCAACCCCTCTGATCTGGTCAACTTTCTGCCACTGGGTGCATTTTACGCGACCTGCTGCAGCCCTGTCAATGGAAGTCTGCCCAACTTACTCATTTTTACCCTATTTTACCCCAGACTTACCCAAAACATACCCAGTATCTTCTTCATTTTGAGAATATCTCCCGGTTGACAGTCCCCGGCGCCCCCTGTACACTGCCTGGGAAAGTCTATGAAAAAAGGTGATCTTCCTTGAAGGCCAGGCGGCAGCAGCAGATGATTCTCTACCTCACCGAGCACGAAAGCGCCACCATGGAGGAGCTGTGCAGACACTTTGACGTATCCATGAACACCATCCGCAGGGATGTAGCCCGGATCGTATCCGACGGGCATGCGGAAAAGGTCTATGGCGGCGTCCGGATCCGGCGCAGGGTAAGCGGTTTTGTCCCCTATGAGCAGCGCTCCCTCACCCCCAGTCCTTCCAAGCAGGCCATCTGCAACGAAGCCGCCTCCCTGGTCCAGGACGGGGACATTATCTTCATTGACTCGGGCACCACCACCGTTCATCTCATGGATGCACTGCGGGAAAAGAACATCACGGTGATCACCAACAACATTGAAGTCATGGTACGCTCCATGGACTGCCCCGGCATCCGCCTCATCGTGCTGCCCGGCGAGCTCCACCGGACCGCTCATGCCATTGCGGGCGAAGCTTCGGCGGATTATCTGAGCCGCTACAATACCCACATTGCCTTCATGGCCGCCACCGGTGTCTCCCTGAGCGGCGCGACCCATTCCATTGCGCTGGAATACGGACTCAAAAAAGCCGCCGTGGCCCACACGGACCGGGCGGTGCTCATGGTGACGGGCAACAAATTCGGCATCTCTTCCCTGCTCACCTATGCTCCTCTTGAAGCTTTCGACAGCATCTATACAGACCCCCGCATTCCCTCCTCCTGGATCGAGATTCTCAGGAACAGGAACGTCCGCACGCAAATCGTGCAGGTCGGCACGCGGCACAGCTGACCGGTCCATCTTTTCAAAACAATAAAGGCCCGGGAAAACGCTTTCAGAAGCTGTTTTCCCGGGCCTGGTCTGTCAGGAAATCAGAAGACACTGCGCATCCATTTTCAGAATGTCTGCGGCTCTGCGGGCGTGCCGTCAAACCCCAGCAGGATGGAATGCCTGACCTCAAGTCCCTCCACACCATGTGAAAGCAGGGGTACAGAAGGCCTCTCAACCACAGACATGCCTTCCCCCGGCCTGAGATCATAGCGATTTTTCGGCCAGCGGCTGGCCTGCTTCAGGCGGATCCGCACATCCTCAAGGCGGATGTCTGAAATCGCTCCGGGCTTCCCGTAAAAGAGCGCACCGTTTTCCCCTTCACAGTCAATGTGGGTGAATCTGACGTTTTCAATGGTCCCGCAGGGATTGTCAGATGCCCTGTCCACTGCCGTCACAGCGATGGGCTCAGCACACCCCCACCAGCTGTCCGCAAAGCGACGGGTCCTTATGGAAATGTTCTGGAAAGACACATTGCGCACGCATCCGGCGTCCCGCACCTGCACGGACAGTCCCCGGTTGCTGGCGTCAATGACGCAGTCAGAAAAGAGAATATCCTCAAAATCGTCCACGCCTTCCGTCCCGATCTTAAGGGCCGCGCTGGTGGAGATCAGGGTACATCCGGACACAATCACGCCGCGGGTATTCGGATACTCCCGGTTTCCAAGTGTATTTTTCATGCAGATACAGTCATCCGCACAGGTGACGTGGCAGTCCCGGATCCGTACATACCGGCTGTGGTCCACATCGATACCGTCTGAATTGGCCACGTCCAGGGGATTCAGAATACGGATTGCATCCACCAGCACATCCTCGCAGCCGCCCAGGTGGAGCGTCCAGAAAGCCACATTGCGCATGACCACATCCCGGAAAGTAAGGTGTCTGCAGTTTTCCGTATACACCAGGGTGGGCCTGGGATAGAAATCGCCGGTGACATACCAGGGGGATACCCGGCGCACAAAGGCCGATCCTGCTCCGTCCACCGCACCATTTCCGGTAATCTGCGCATGTTCGGCCCCATAGGCATACAGAAATACATAGGAAGGTTTCCCTGTTACCGGCGTACCCACCTGGGAAGCATGAGTCTGAGATGGCTGGTCCGGCCTGAAATAATCCTCCAGGCGGCTGGAAGCCAGCAGAACGCTTCCGTTTTCCAGGTGCAGATCCACAAAGCTTTTCAGATGCAGCGAACTGCTCCGGTAGGTCTTTCCCGCCCGGAGCACCACCTGTCCTCCCCCGTTTTCCGTGCATGCATCGATGGCCGCCTGTATAGCCGGGGCATCGTCCGTCACCCCGTCTGCCCTGGCACCGTAGGAAATGGGATCAAAAATCATGTCAGGTTCCTCCCCCATACAATGCATCCAGTCTCCTGCACTCTGCCCGGATCCACTGCGGGATCCTCTCATACAGTTCGCTCCACGGCATCAGGTAATCCTCCAGATGCTCTGCGATCTTTGAAAAATCCAGTGTGGGAGTGAAGGAGAGTTCCTCCAGCAGGTACCGGCGGCTGTGCATGTTATCCGATTCGGTGGGAATAAACAGATCCTCCCCCGTGGGAGACCAGGCCTTGCTGAAGGGGTTTCCGATCAGCACAGGCCCGCCGGCACGTATACAGCATGTATCCCAGCCTGGATACAGCTTTGTCAGACAGCCTGAAGCCAGCATGGCATGCTTGCCCGGCTGGCAGAACACATGAACATGGTCCCCTTCCGGTTGTAAAACACCGGGTATGCCATCCACCAGCAGATTCATGACTTTCCCATGAAAACTGCCCTGTGCATCTGCCACATGACCGTCTTTTCCCACCAGTACGAACACATGTTCCAGATCATACATATGCTCAGCGTCATAATCAAAATAGCAGGCATATTCCACCAGGCACATGCCCTTCTCCGAAACCGTCATGCGCCTTCCCGGGAAGGACCTGCTGTCTGCTGTTTCATGAAACACCGTATAGCCGATCGCCCTGAGGGGAATCGTGTCCGCTCTGTCCATATGCAGGCAAGGCAGGTAACGCCTGGCAATCTCCAGATCCGTCATGCATCCCCACTCCCTTCCAGTTCCGCATTCAGCTTTTCAGCCAGACTGTACAGTTCTTCCGGTGTGTGGATACGGTAGGTCGGCACATCCTCCGGCAGAACCGGATCAAAGGATCTGCGGCTTGACCAGTCCAGCAGTACTGAGCGGATACCAAAGGAGGATGCTCCCCGGATATCCCGCAGAACATTGTTGCCTACCATGATGATGCGGTTCTTGTCCTCTTCCCGGAGCCCCAGCACCTGCATAGCCTTTTCAAACATCCTGGCGGAAGGTTTATCCTCTCCCACTTCCTCTGAGATCACCCATCCCGAGAATACATCATCCAGTCCGTGCTGTTCCATGAGGTTATGGAAAGACCGGCTGAGCCCATCTGCCACCATTACAATTGTATATCCCGCTTCATACAGGCGCCGGGTGGTTTCCCTCGCACCAGGAATACACTCCGCCCGTATCACCACATCCTGGCTGTTACGGACCTCTGTCCCCTCGTCTATGATGGTATCCCCGATGTCTGTAAACACAATCAGCTTTTTTCTCTTCGTATCTGTCATATTTCTGCTGCCTCCACGATTTCTGTGTTCACCGGGGTAAGCATACATGACGTCAGTAGCTTTGTCCAGATTTTCCTTCTTCCGGTTTCCATCTGTTCAGGTTTCAGGGCAGATATTTCCCGCTCTGTAAAATCTCTCTCATTGCAAAAACATCTTATCTTCCCACATTCTCATTGCATTTGACATTCATCCTTTTCTGTATATAATACTCCTGTCCTCAGCTCATATGGTTCCGTAGCTCAGTAGGATAGAGCGGTCGCCTCCTAATAA
>CAMOVR010000050.1 GCA_946627565.1 uncultured Clostridia bacterium | reverse complement strand
AAGTATCCGTGGGCATCTTCCACTGCCCCGGCGGGATGATAGTCGCACGCATCCGTCAGGCCGAAGGTATAGGTGCTGCACCTGAGCTTTTTCAGCTGCCGAACCACTCTCTCGTCTGTCCCCTTACCGATGGCAATCCCGCCCTCCGGCACCTTCTGAAGAAATGTGCCGAAGGTTTCCTCTATTTCATCAATATCCTTATAGCAGTCCAGATGGTCCGCATCGATGTTCATCACCACCGCCATGGTGGGCTGAATCTTAAGGAAGGAGCGGCGGAACTCGCAGGCCTCTGCAAGAAAGATTCCGCTCTGTCCGATGCGGGTGGAGCCGCCTATGGCATCCAGCTTGCCCCCGATATGGACGCTGGGATCCATGCCGCAGTCCACAAGAAGCTGGGAGAGCATGGATGTGGTGGTGGTCTTGCCGTGGGCACCGCAGATGCCTACGGACCAGGGATAACCCGCCATAAGCTGGCCCAGGAGATATGCCCTCTCCATGCTTGGAATGCCAAGTCTTTCCGCTTCCATGCGCTCCGGGTTTTCCGGAGGAATGGCGGCTGTGTACACCACCAGATCCGCCCCGTGGACATGTCCGGCCTCGTGCCCCACATACACCGTGGCGCCGGCATCCCGTACGTCCTGCATGAGATAGCCGTCGGTGCGGTCAGATCCTGAAACCTGATAGCCCTTGTCCATCAGCATCTCCGCCAGACCCGACATGCTGGACCCGCCGATGCCGATCATGTGAATATGCTTTCCTTTATAATCTTTTATGTCCGGCACGCCCATGAATTTACCTCCCGGGTAAAGAAATGCATAAGAAGACGAAGGGATTATACACAGCTTGAATGGATGAATCAAGAGCTTGCTTGACAAAGCCCCAGTCCTCGCCTATAGTTCCGCTGGACATATTTCTGTGGAGGCAAGCGAAATGACCAAAGCCCTGATTTCTGTCACCGGCCTTGATACCACGGGCATCATTGCCCAGGTCGCCACCAAGCTGGCGGAGATGAATATCAACATTCTGGACATCACCCAGACCATTCTGGACGGCTACTTCACCATGATGATGGTGGTGGATATTGACGGCGCCCATATGGAATTTGCAGACATCGACCAGGCGCTTCAGAGCGTGCGGGACACCCTCAGGATGACGATCCATATACAGCGCATGGACATCTTTGACGCCATGCACCGGATCTGACCCGAAAAAAAGGGGAAGATAACTGTCAGAAGAATAAGGAAGTGACAGAACATGATCGAAACGGGTGAAATCCTGCAGACCATGCATATGATCCAGGAGGAGAATTTCGATATCCGGACCATCACGCTGGGCATCAATCTCCTGGACTGCTCCGACAGGGACCCGGAAACCTGTGCCGCGCGCGTATACGATAAGGTATGCACTACCGCAGAACATCTGGTGAAGGTGGGCTGCGATCTGGAAAGAGAGCTGGGCATACCCATTGTCAACAAGCGCATATCCGTCACCCCTGTCAGCCTCATCGCCCAGGGGGATCCGGTACCCATCGCCAGAGCCCTTGACAGGGCAGCCTATGAAACCGGCGTCAACTTCATCGGCGGCTACTCCGCCATGATGCAGAAGGGTGCCACCCGGGCAGACGAAAGACTGCTCAAATCCATCCCGGAGGTTCTGGCCCAGACGCAGCGGCTCTGTTCCTCCGTCAACGTTGCCTCCACCCGGGCGGGCATCAACATGAACGCCGTCAGGGAAATGGGCGAGATCATTGTCAAAACCGCCGAGCTGACCCGGAATCAGGACGGCCTGGGCTGCGCCAAACTGGTGGTTTTCGCCAATGCCGTGGAGGACAATCCCTTCATGGCCGGTGCCTTCTGCGGCATCGGAGAGCCGGAATCGGTCATCAACGTGGGTGTTTCCGGCCCCGGCGTGGTAAAGAAAGCCCTTGAAAAAGTCAAGGGAGAACCCTTTGACGTGGTGGCGGAGACCATCAAGCGCACCGCCTTCAAGATCACCCGTGTGGGCCAGCTGGTGGCCAGGGAAGCTTCCCAGCGCCTGAACATCCCCTTTGGAATCGTGGACCTCTCTCTGGCTCCCACCCCTGCCCGGGGCGATTCCGTGGCCCATATTCTTACGGAAATGGGGCTGGAGGCCGCCGGCGCCCCCGGCACCACCGCAGCCCTTGCCCTGCTCAATGATGCCGTGAAAAAGGGCGGCGTCATGGCCAGCAACCATGTGGGCGGTCTGTCCGGCGCCTTTATCCCTGTCAGCGAAGACATCGGAATGATCGAGGCGGCCAGCTGCGGCGCGCTGCATCTTGAGAAACTGGAAGCCATGACCTGCGTCTGTTCCGTGGGCCTTGACATGATCGCGGTCCCCGGGGACACCAGCGCCGCCACCATCTCCGGCATCATCGCCGACGAGGCGGCCATCGGCATGGTCAACCAGAAAACCACCGCTGTGCGTATCATTCCCGCACCCGGCAGACAGGCCGGGGACCGGGTGGAATTCGGCGGCCTGCTGGGCTATGCCCCCGTCATTCCGGTCAATCCCTACAAATGCAATGATTTCATTGCCAGGGGCGGACGGATCCCGGCACCCCTTCATTCCCTGCGCAACTGACCTGGAAAACCTGTTCACACGACCTGCAACAATCCGGAGGAAACACAGTCCCTATGAGCAACTTTGTCGATCGCGTCAAAATCACCTGCAAGGCCGGCAACGGCGGCAACGGTGCCGTCTCCTTCCACCGTGAAAAATTCGTCACCAACGGCGGGCCGGATGGCGGCGACGGCGGACACGGCGGCGATATCTATGTATATACCGACCCCAACATGCATACACTGCTGGATTTCCGCTTTCACAGCAAGTACACAGCGGAAAACGGCACCGGCGGCTCCGGAGGGAGATGCAGCGGGAAGAGGGGTGAGAGCATCACCATCAAGGTACCCGCAGGCACCGTTTTTCGGGAAGCCGAGACCGGCCTTGTGGTGGCAGACATGGACACCCCCGGTGAAACCCGGCTCCTTCTCAAGGGCGGCCGGGGAGGCTGGGGCAACATGCACTTCGCCACCCCCACCCGGCAGGCCCCGAACTTTGCCAAGCCCGGCACGAAAACGGAAATCTATACCTTCATACTGGAGCTGAAAACCCTGGCGGATGTGGGCCTGGTGGGCTATCCCAACGTGGGCAAGAGCACCCTGCTCTCCGCCGTCACCCGGGCCCGGCCCAAGATCGCCAATTATCACTTCACCACCCTGACGCCGAACCTGGGCATCGTGCGCCGCCATGAGCAGGATATCGTCATTGCCGACATCCCCGGCCTTGTGGAAGGCGCTTCGGAGGGTGTGGGGCTTGGCCATGATTTTCTCAGGCACATTGACCGCACCCGGCTGCTGCTGCACCTGGTGGACACGTCAGGCTCCGAGGGCCGGGACCCGGTGGAGGACTTTGACCAGATCAACCGGGAGCTGGAAAACTACGGCGACCTTGCCTCCCGTCCCCAGATCCTGGTGTGCAACAAGATGGACCTGCCGGAATCGGCGGACAATCTGGAGCGGCTGCGGGAACATGTCCGGGATGCAGGCATTCCCGTCTTTGCCATCTCCGCGGCAGCCCATCAGGGGCTGGATGCGCTCCTTGACTGCGTGGAATCCATGCTCAGGGACCTTCCTCCCATTGTGCACTACGAACCGGAAACCAGTCTGGAGACGGAGAAGGAAGAAGACACCTTCCGCATCGAGATGGACGGCTCTGTCTTTGTGGTGGCAGGCACAGCCATGGACCGTCTTCTGGACAGCGTCAACTTCGACGACGAAGAGAGCATCAACTGGTTCCACCGCTCCCTGCGCCGCCTGGGCGTCATCGATGCCCTGCGGGAAAACGGGGCCGGCGAAGGTTCCACGGTGCGCATTTCCGACCTGGAGTTTGACTTTATCGACTGATCCCCGGCCGGGCAGATACGGCCTTATACCAAATACATGAAAGAGTCAGGTATATTATGATCACAAGCAAGCAGCGCGCCATGCTCCGCAGCATGGCCAACACCATTGACACCATTCTCTATATCGGCAAGGACGGAATCGGAAGCGGTACCATTAAGTCCGCCGACGACGCCCTGGAAGCCCGGGAACTCATCAAGGGCTGCGTGCAGCAGGAATGCCCCCTCACCAGCAGGGAAGCCCTGAACCAGCTCTCCGAAGCCCTTCATGCAGAACAGGTCCAGTGCATCGGCCGCCGTTTCGTTCTGTACCGCCAGAGCCGGGAAAACCCCAGGATTGTCCTCCCCTGAGGACAGTACACCACCCTGAGAAAAACAGCAGGCACGCCTGGATCGTCTGTCCCCTGTCCTGTGTGACAAATACGCAAAACGCAGCAGCCGGCAGGACCGGCTGCTGTTTTTTTGCTGTTCAGTACTGCAGGAATACAGTGTGCAGGAGCAGAAAAACCACGGCCATGCTTTCCCTGACGGGACATCTCATGGCACGAAATGCACTGCATGCCTCAGGGAAACGTTATGCGCAGACAGGGTCCCCCTGCTTTATTCCTCACGCTTCCGGCACCGTGAGACACTCTTGCAGTTTTGCTTCAAAACTGGTTTAATAGCTGCACAGACCGGAATCATAACGCATCATACAACTCAGGCACCATGACAGCCAGACAGGTTCAGAAACCTGCCTGTCATGCTTCCGGTCCGCAGCAATGGGTTTTCCCGTATCCGGGAGGTCCCGGAAAGCACGGCACATATACCGGAAATCATCAGCGCATCCATACAGATCCCACGTTATTTCCATAAAACGCAGCAGATCAAGCAGAACAGAGGTGACATAAATGGAAATCTCAGTCATTGTACCGGTATACAAGGTGGAGAAGTATCTGAAACAGTGCGTGGACAGCATTCTGAACCAGACCTTTCCCGATTTCGAGGTGCTCCTCATAGACGACGGCTCCCCTGACAGCTGTCCCGCCATGTGCGATGACTATGCCCGGAAGGATCCCCGCATCCGGGTTTTCCATAAGGAAAACGGCGGCCTGTCCAGTGCAAGGAACAAAGGAATCGAAGAATCCCGGGGAAACTGGCTCTGCTTTGTGGACAGCGACGACTATCTTGCAGAGGATATGCTGGAAAACCTGTACACTGCAGCCACCGCAAACACCGCAGATATGGCTGTATGTGACTTTGTCAAGGTGGACGAAGAAAGCACCCATCTTCAGGACTCCCACACGTCAGATAACGGCATCATCACATCGGACATGTTCTTCCGGTAGTTTTTTTCCGTGACCAATACATCCTACTATACCGTCATCTGGAACAAGCTTTTCAGCCGCAGGGTTTTTCAGGAGCTCCGTTTTCCGCTGGGCAAGATCCATGAAGATACATACTGCCTGTACGATATCGTAAATTCCTGCGAGAAAATCGTCCTGACGGACCGTGTAGGATACTATTACCGGCAGCGGCCGGACAGCATCATGAGTGCCCCCAGGAGCGTGAAAAACCTGAGTGCCCCCGAGGCTTTCCTGAACCATGCCGAAAGATTCACTGCGGACGGAAAATGGGATTTTGCCGTGGGTTTCCTGATCCTGACAAAGGCCCGTCTGCTGAAGTACGAGTACGGTGAAGTCGGAAAGAAAAGCCCGGAATACCGCGCACTGAAAAAACGCGCCTGTAAACTGTATGTAAGGCTTTTCAGGCATCTGTCCCTCCGCTACAGGTTCACCCTGCTGCTGTACTTCGTATGTGAACCTCTGGCCGGAAAACTGTCTTAACCTAGCCGCATTTTCTTCCGGAGCTGATACATTCATGACACCGGTCCATCTCACCCATCCCTTTGAGCCCCTCTTTTCTCCTGACAGCCGGATCCTGATTCTGGGAAGCTTTCCCTCCGTCCGCAGCCGTGAGCAGCAGTTTTTCTACGGCCATCCCAGGAATCGTTTCTGGAAACTGCTCGCTTCCGTCTTTCACGTCCCCTGCCCCATGACCATACCCGAGAAGCGTGATCTGGTGCTCTCCTCTTCCCTCGCCCTCTGGGACAGCATAGGCGAGTGCACCGTCACCGGCTCCTCGGACACCTCCATCCGGGACGTAAAACCTGTTGATATCCGCCGCATTCTGGATGAGGCAGAGATCTGCCGCGTGCTTTGCAACGGCGCCCTGTCAGGGAAAATGTATGAGAAATATCTTCTGGAGAAGACCGGCATTCCCGCTGTGGTACTGCCCAGTACCAGCCCTGCCAATGCTGCCTTTTCCCTGGAAAGACTCACAGAGATCTGGGGCCCCTTCCTGCGTCTGTAAAATTTGTTTTTCCCCTGCGCCTCCTGTATAATGACTTTCGGCCTGCGGCTTCTCTCGCATCAGCCAAATTTCACTTCAGGAGGCGCTCCTATGTTCAGGAGAAGGCTCAACACCCGTTTTCTCTGTTTCTCAGGCATGATTGCCGCCCTCTACGCGGCCATCACACTGGCTACCCCTGTCCTGTCCTACGGTGCAGGCACTGGCTGGGAATGCCGGCTTTCCGAAGCCCTTACCATGCTGGCTGTCCTTTTCCCGGAGGCGATTCCCGGACTGGCGGTGGGCTGTCTGGTCTCCAACCTGCTCAGCCCGGTGGGTGCCCTGGATATCATTTTCGGGACACTGGCCACCCTGATTGCCGCCTTTGGCACCTGGCACTTCCGCAAAAATATGTGGCTTGCCGCCCTGTGCCCGGTGGTATCCAACGCCGTCATCGTCGGCTCCATTCTTTCTGTATCCTACGGTCTGCCCCTCTTCTTCACCATGCTGCAGGTGGGCGTAGGAGAAGCCGCGGCTGTGGCCGTGGGCTGCGTTCTGCTGGCTGCATACAGAAAGTCCGGCCTGAAGCATGCATCTCCCCGGAAAGCCTGAATGGAATTGCCAAACAAAAACAGAAGGAAATCTTATTCAGATTTCCTTCTGTTTTTGTTTGTCTGTCATCAGAACTGAAACACAATGCCTGCCACCGCCGATATGGCAATAAAGACCACGGGATGCCATTTGAGCTTCCGCTGACCCACAAAGATCATGACGCCCAGGATGATGGCCTTCCAGAGGAACAGATCCGAAATGGCCCCGCTGGCAGCATAGGCATCCAGGTTCACCAGCGCCACCTTTGCCACGTTGAGCCCGGCGGCACTGATCATGGCCAGGGATGCAGGGCGCAGGCCGTAGAATGCGCCTTCCACATGGGGGTTGTTCCGGAATTTGGCCAGGAATCTGGCAATGATGAGAATGACGATGAACGACGGGAAGGCCAGGGCCAGGGATGCCAGAAAGGCGCCCGGTATGCCTCCTGTCGTAAATCCTGCGTAGGTGGACATGTTGATGCCTATGGCACCCGGTGTGGACTCCGACACGGCAATCATGTCGGCGATGTCCGCATGGCTGAACCACCCGAAGCTGTCGGACATTTCATAGAGGAACGGAAGGGTGGCAAGGCCGCCGCCCACGGAAAACAGACCTGTCTTGGCAAATTCCAGCATCAGCTGCAGAAGCGTCGGCATCTTACTTTTCCTCCTTTTCCTTTCCGGTCTGCCCGCTGCCTGTGCGCCGGTTCCGGATCAGGGATGCCGTGATCCCCGCCACGCCTGCGCACACCACCAAGACGGCTGCGGGCACCTTCACCGGCAGAACCCCGGAAAAGGCATTGAGCACAAAGATGATCAGGTACAGCGCCAGCGTAAAGGGATCCACCACGGACTTTTTCCAGAGCCTGAGCACGGCCTGGATGATCAGGACGCATACGCAGACCCTGATTCCCGCAAAGGCATGCTGCACCAGGGGAAGGGATGCAAAGTTGGTAAGAAATGCAGCAATGATCAGAATGATGATGATGGGGCCTGTGAGGAAACCCAGCGTTGCCGCCATTGCCCCGGTGACGCCCCTGCGCTTTTCGCCGATAAACGTGGACACATTCAGTGCAATGATCCCGGGGGTGCACTGGCCAATGGAAAAATAGTCCCTCAGGTCATCCATGGTGGTCCAATTCCGTTTGTCCACCAGCTCCCTCTCCAGAATCGGCAGCATGGCATAGCCGCCCCCGAAGGTGACGCACCCGATTTTCAGAAACGTCCAGTACAGCTCCAGCAGTTCGTTCATGTACGCATTCCTCGCATTCCCCGCATTTTTCCTTGTCAGAGCCATGCTCCTGTAACGGGCCACATTATACCACGATCCCATGCACCTGCAACACAGGCCCGCGCATTCCTGTTTTCCCCGCTTGCCACTTGTGATATAATGCATTGTGGGTTTCTTTCTGCACCGGGTGTGCAGAGGCCCTGTATGGAGGTAGCGCATGTCTCATCTGATTCTGGCTTCGGCCTCACCCCGGCGCAGGGAACTGCTCTCGCTGCTGGGCCTTACCTTTGAAATTGACGCGGCTGAAGTCGATGAGCACACTTCCCTGGGTGCCCGCGAAGCGGTGCAGGCACTGTGCCGTTCCAAGGCAGAAGCCGTGAGCGCGCGTCACAGGGGATGCATTGTTCTGGCTGCCGATACCCTGGTGGCCTTAAACGATGTCCCCTTCGGAAAACCGGCGGATGAGGAAGAAGCGTTCCGCATGCTTCGTTCTCTGTCTGGGGTCTGGCATGATGTGCATACCGGCGTCTGCTGCGTGGCGCCGGACGGATCCGTCCATGTGGGTGTTGACACATCCCATGTCCATTTTACCCATATGACGGACCAGGAGATCCTCGCCTACATCCGCACAGGTGAGCCCATGGACAAAGCCGGAGCCTACGCCCTGCAGGGGATTGCGGGCATGTACATTGAAGAGGTCCGGGGAACGCCCTCGGGGATCATCGGACTGCCGCTGCCCCTGACCCGGACACTGCTTGACCGCTGCGGTCTTCATCTGCCCGCAGAGACACGGCAGGCCTGAAACCAGCATTACATAAAAGGACGGGATATCATGCCGTTTCATGCGCCGAATGTGGCAATCGATCTCGGTTCCAGCAATACCCTGATTTACCTGAAAGGCCGGGGTATTGTGCTGCGTGAACCCACCATGGTGATCGTGGATGGGGAAAAGGGAAACCGGGTACTGTACGTGGGAGACGAAGCCAGTGTGCACCGGGGACGCACCCGCAATGCATCTGACCTCATCTGTCCCATCCGGAACGGAACCATAGAAGACTTCGACGCTGCCAAGATCCTTCTGCGCTATTTCATGCGCAAGGCCATAGGAACAAACCATATCACAAAGCCCAAGGTCATCATATCCATTCCCTCGGACCTGCCCCCGCTGTCCCGCCGCGCCCTTATTGAAGCCGTCCATGTGGCAGGGGCCAAGCGCATCTACATGGTGGAAAAAGCCCTGGCGGCGGCCATTGGGTCCGGCCTGCCCGCCTACGACCCTGTGGGCTCCATGGTGGTGGACGTGGGCGGCGGAACCACGGATACCGCCATCGTCTCCATGGGCGGCCTGGTGGTGTCCCAGTCGGTGCCCACAGGGGGCAACCGTATGGATGACGCCATTGTCAACTATATGAAGTCCTATTCCAGCATGCTCATCGGGGAAAGGACCGCGGAACAGGTGAAAATCGACCTGGCTTCCGCCCTGCCCCCGGAAGAGAACCGCTATGTGCACGTGCGGGGCAGGGACCTGAGGTCCGCCCACGCCATGGACGTGGAATTCACCTCCGCCCAGGCATATGAAGCCCTCCGGGATTCCTGTGCCGCCATCCTGGCATCTGTCATGTGGGTGCTGGAACGCACACCCCCGGAACTGGCAGCGGATATCATGCGCAACGGGATCCACCTCACCGGCGGTGCCTCCCAGATTGCCAACCTGGACCGCTATATCGCCAACCACACGGGCATCCCGGTCCTTCTGGCCCGGGAGCCTGCGGACTGCACGATTATGGGTCTTGGATACCTGCTGGAAAATGAAGACCTGCTGGAATCCCTGCCCGCGGTCAACGTCAAGAAATAAGCCGATGCGTATATGTTTTTCAGTATGCTCCCCGAAAAGAGGTGACTGCGCTGCATGGCAGACAAGAACACATCCAACGACTGGCTGGACCTGGGCCGTGATTTTTTCGACGAAACCCTTGAATCCATAACGGCGGAACTCCCCGGCAGTGAACAGAAGCCGGATGAAGAGGATCCCGGAACAGGTGAAGACTCTGCCCGCAGTGATGCTTCGGATGCGTCCTCTGACAGCCCGGAAGAAGCGCACATTGAGACCCCGGATGAGATCCTTGCCCGCATGCGGGCCCATGCCAGAGCGGAAGACAAGCAGCGCAAAGCGAAAAAAACCAATCCTTTGCTGAAGCATCTGCCTTTTTTCGGGAAAAAGGATAAAAAGAACGAAGAACCCGAAGAGGAAGAGGAAGAAGAAGACGGTGAAAAGGACAGCGGGCCCGGTCCTGCTATGTCCAAGTTTCATCCCAGGCTCCGCTATTTCTTTAAGGGCCTCATCACCTTCTTTCTCATCGCCCTGATGATCATCATCCTGCTTTTCCGCTTAAACGCCGTGGAAAACGAAACCCTGTCCGGTGCCTTCACCAATGTGACGGAAACCATTTCCGATACCGTCACCCCTGTGCAGAGCGTGTTCGGCTCCATTTCCGATTCCTTAGTGGGTTTTCTCAGGCGCATCAAATACTGGTACAACCTGGAACAGGCCTACGAGGAGCTGCGGGAGGAAAACGAACAGCTGGTCTATCAGGCCATGCTGGCCGAGGAACTGCAGAAGCAGCTGTCCGACTTTAAGAACCTGCAGGACGAGATCACAGCCAACCAGGCTCTGTCTCCTGTGGTCTGCACGGTGATCGGCAAAACCGGCGACAGTTATTTCTCCACCCTCACCATCAGCAAGGGCCGTCTGGACGGTATCAGCGAATACATGGCGGTCACCCTGTCGGGCGCCTTGATCGGTTACACAGAAACCGTCACGGATCATCAGGCCACGGTCCGCACCATCATCGACTCGGAAGCCTCCATTGCGGCCCTCATCCAGTCCAGCCGGGACCAGGGCACCATCCGCGGCACCCTGGGGGTGGACGGCACACCCATGTGCCGCATGTATTACCTGCCGGATGACCATCTCCCCAGGCCCGGCGACCTGGTGGTCACAAGCGGTGTTTCCATGTCTTTCCCCAAGGGAATCCCCATCGGCACGGTCCGTGAATCCACCCGCGGCATGGAAGCCAACAAGCAGTATGTTGTGGTGGAGCCCCGGGCAGACTTTCAGCATATCGAATATGTCATCGTGCTCTGCTACCAGCCCGAACCCGGAGCCATCCAGGCAGACAGCAGATCCACGGCCATCGAACTGGTTCCCCTGGAAACCGCCAGACCCTACCCCACCATCCGCATCGGGTCTCTGAACTACTTCACCACCGACGCGCCGGAAGATGCGGTCATCTCTGTGGAATCATCCGAAGCGACACCCACACCGCCGCCTTCTCCCTCCCCCACACCGGCCCCCACGGCTGCCCCTGTCACCATCAACATGGGCGGCACAGAGGAAGACACGCTGGAGTATGTGGTGGTGACGCCGGAAGACCCCAATGTCACGCCCACACCCACGCCATCCCCCACGCCTACACCCTATATCACGCTGGGACCGGACGATCTGACGCTGGAGGAGGACTGACATGCGTTTTCCCTGGTTCTTTCCAAGATTCCGCGCGTGGCTCTACTACAAAAGACGGCAGAAGCCTGACACCCGGCGCGGTGCCCGGCGTGCAAGGCAGGAGAGGAAACTGGCCGGGCGCAGATCCGTTATCCTGGCGTTTATAAGGCAGACCCGGCTGTTTATCGCCATTATGCTGGGCTATTTCCTGCAGGTTACCTTTGTTTCCACCGCAGGGGACTATCTGGGGGCCACCCCTATGCTGACCCTGGCGGTCACCGCTGTGGTCACCGTATGCTACGGCAGGCTCCAGGCTTTCTGGTGCGGCGCCGTCTACGGCTGTCTCCTGGAGCTTCTTCTGCCCGGGGTGCCCCTGCTGAACCTGTTTGTCTATCCCGCTTCCGCCCTGTTCTGGTCTGTACCCTTTGCGGACAAATCCGCCAAGCAGCTGGAATACGAGAGGGGCGTGGGCAAGGCAGGCATCAACCGGAGCCCCATTCTGCGCACCCTGCTGTGCGCAGCCCTCAATTCAGCCACCTATGAAGCTGTCAACATTGTATATATCTACCTCAGGGAATCCATCCTGCTTCCCATGTACTTTACACGGGGGCTGCGCAATGTTTTCATAACCGTGCTGCTGACAGCCCTGATCATCTTTCCCTTAAGGCGCTTCTTCGGCTACCGGTTCCAGTGGCCGCGCCGGGAAAGCGCCCCGCCGCCCCAGCCCTACCGCACATAGGGCGGCTCCGGGCACAGCCCGTGGGGCATATCATGGCATAACCATTCAATGAAAGGAGGTGCGTGCCTTGCACCGCATGGATAACTTCAGCGACAATTCCCAGATCAAAAAAACGGCTGCCTACCACAGCCGCCTGATCCGGTATTCCTTCGGCCTGATCGTCATCGCCGCCATGTTTGTCCTGCTGATATCCCAGCTCTATGTCCTGCAGATTGAGAATACCGAAGAATACGCACAGCAGGCAGAGTCCGGCCGCACCAAAACCATCGTGCTGCGGGGCAAGAGAGGCAACATTACGGACGCGGATTCCGTTATCCTTGCCGAAGACCAGCTGATTTATAACGTGACCTTCTACAAGGATGTTTCCCTCTCCTCCAAATCGAACTACCAGACCTTCACCGCCAGTCTTATTGACGCCATCGGCATCATTGAGAGAAACGGCGGCACCATGTCTGTTGCCTTCAATATTGAGCGGGATCCGGAAAGCGGCGAATGGGTCTTCAACTTCGGCGACCCGGAGCGTCTTTCCGAATCCGTCCTGGCTACCCGGGAAATGCAGTGGCGCAGCAACAACTACCTCACCACCGGCCGCTACCCCACCGCAGAGGACTGCATCACCAAGCTCTATGACCGCTTCCAGTTCGATGTGGTGGCACCCGGCATTTCCGAGGAGATGATGCTGAAGGTCATGGCCGTCTACTGCGAAATGCAGATGAACGTCTTTGCCTCCCAGCCCATTGTCATCGCCAGGGATGTGGCCTATGAAACCGTCATCGAGGTGGAGACGCGCTCCATGATGCTCTCCGGCGTGGAGATTGCCGTGGGCACCAAGCGTGTCTATCCCCGTTCCACCCTGGCTGCCCAGATCATCGGGTACATCGGCGCCATCCCGTCCCAGAGCATGTGGCAGACCCTGCGCACACAGGGATACCAGTACAACGATACCATCGGCAGGGACGGCATCGAATCCTCCATGGAGGACTGGCTGACCCAGAACACCTCCACCAAGTCCGGCTACCGCATTGTGGAACGCGACCAGTATTCCAAGGTGGTCCGGCAGCTGGATTATGTGGCCCCCCAGGACGGCAACAACGTCAAGCTCACACTGCACGCCTCCTATCAGGCGGTGGCCGAGCGCGCCATAGCCGAAAACGTGAAGGATACCAGGGACGTCCAGGAACAGAAGCTGGTGGATGACAGCTGGCTTGAGGAAAACAAACAGGACATCGCCAACCGTGACTGGGACAAGTACAACCTGCAGCTGGCCGAACACGGCTGTCTGGTGGTTCTGGATATGCAGGACCGGGTGCTGGCCATGGCTAACTATCCCACCTACGACTTAAACGCCCTGGTGGCCGGCGGCGCAGACGCCATCACCATACTGCAGGACTCCCGGAACCTACTTCTGAATTACGGCATCCACGCCCGCGGCACACCGGGATCCATTTTCAAAATGGTTACCGGCTATGCGGCACTGAATGAACAGGAACTGGGCACCAAGGAGCTCATCTCGGACATGGGCTATTTCAAGAACTACAACGCAGATGAATCCACGGCGCCAAAGTGCTGGATCTCCCCCAATTACCGGTGGAAGCACGCAAACCAGACCATCGTGGAAGGGCTGACCCATTCCTGCAATTACTTCTTCTACGAGCTGGGTTCCCGTATCGGTGAAGAGCGGCTTTACCGCTATTCCGGCCTTTTCGGCCTGACCAGCAAGACCGGCATTGACCTGCCCGGCGAGGTCCGCTCCGTGGTGGGCTGCCAGAACACCCTGTATGACACCACCAAGGCCATGAACGAAGCCAACCAGGACACGTCCCTGCCCATCATCGTTTTCAACGCCATCAAAAAGCATCTGCGGCAGTGCGGCCAGAGCCGGAACATTGAATATGACGATGACCGTCTGAGCGTATGCACCAAGCGTCTGATGGATATGGCTGTCAACACCGGCCAGGGACAGTGGCTTACCAACATGCGCTCCATCCTGATGGAAGAGCTGGGAATGACCAAGGAAATGGTCTATACCCGGACCATTATCTCGGACACCTACAATTACATGAACACCATCAAATGGGGCGGTTCGCAGACGATTCTGACCGCCATCGGACAGTCCGTCACCGTGCTGACCCCGGTGGCCGTTGCCAGATACGTCTGCACCATAGCCAACAACGGCAATCTCTACAACGTCTCCCTGGTGGATTCCATCACCAGCCCGGACGGTGAAATTCTCTCCGAGCGTGCGCCCAAGCTGATCACCACACTGGAAAACGTGGACACCTACTTCCCCCTGATCAAGGAAGGGATGAAGGGCGTTGTGGACGAACAGGACGGCACCGCCGGCAAGTATTTCAAGAACTGGAAATACCGCAATGACATCGCCGCGAAAACAGGCACGGCTCAGACCACGGCCATTGACCTTGAGAACAACGGCTGGTTCGTTGCCTTTGCACCTTTTGAAAATCCTGAAATCGCTGTGGCCGTTTTCATTCCCAACGGTCTGTCAGGCGGAAACGCCTCCCTGGCTGCCCGTGAATTCATTGAATGGTACATGGACCAGTCCACACTGCGCACCACGGATTACAGCCTGCCCCTTGGTAATACACTGGCACCCTGATAAGGAGGTATCCCATGAGTACTGTTGATCTGATCACCTCCGGCAAGGGAGGCGTGGGAAAATCCACCCTTACATCGGCCCTGGGCGTGGCCCTGGCCGGCCCCGGACAGAAAGTCTGTATTGTGGATACGGATATCGGTCTGCGGGGCCAGGATACACTTCTGGGGCTGCAGGATCAGGTAATCTTCGACTTTCTGGATGTGCTGCAGGACAACTGCGAACTGGATGATGCCCTGATCCCCTCCCCGGTTTCCGAACACCTGTTTCTTGTCTGCGCGCCCCAGTTTTCCCGGGTAAGCGATCTGACACCCAAGGAATTCGCCCGTCTGATCCATATGCTGCGGGAGCGCTTTGACCGGATTTTCATCGACTGTCCTGCCGGCCTGGAAAAGGGACTGAGACTGTCGCTTAAATCCGAACCGGATGAAGTGATTGTGGTATGCACACCGGATGACCTGTGCATCCGGGATGCCGAGCAGGTGGTCTCCCTCATGCGGGAAAAGCAGCTGCCCAGACCCAGGCTCATCGTCAACCGGATTGTGCCTGAACTGATTGAAAGCGGGGAAATGTATACCCCGGATACGGTGGCCCAGACCCTGGACCTGGAGCTTCTGGGTGCCGTGGTGGATGACCAGAACGTATACCGGGCCCAGCTGAAGCACCTTTCCGTGATGCAGCTGGACTGTGAGGCAAGACGCGCGCTTCTGCGGATTGCGGGGCGGATGAAGGGAGAGGACATCCCCATTTTCCCCTACGGCGGCAAGCGCTCCTTCCTCTCCCGTATGCTGCATCCCGGCGTAAAGGAGGTTGTGCGCATTGATGTCTGAGAACCGGGCGGCCCGGGCCCACGTGGACTGGCCCCTGATCATCATGGTCATGCTGCTGTCCATCTTCGGTGTCTACTGCGTGGCCATCGCCACCTATTCCACCTCCTCAAGCCCGGACCTGCCCACCCTGAACCATATTGTGGAATCCTCCTATGCCATGCGGCAGAGTCTGTATGTGCTCATCGCCCCCATCATACTGTCGGTTCTGATCAATGTGCCCTACCAGTGGCTGAAGAGCTATGCCAAGGGCCTCTTTATGGCCTCCACCCTGATGCTGACCGCCGTGTGGGTCTTCAACCGCGCCACAGGCGTGAAAGCCTGGCTGGATACACTGTGGGGATTCACGATTCAGCCCTCTGAGTTTGCCAAAATCTCCATGATCCTGATTCTGGCCAAGGTTCTGTCCCAGGAAGACCCGCCGTTCCGTTCCTTTCAGAACATCCGGGACGTGGTGCTCATCATCGCCCTCCCCAGCATCGTCATCGTGGGCTCCGGCGAAATGGGAAGCCTTCTGGTGATTGTCTTCATGGTGGCGGTCATGATGTGGTTCTCCGGGGTCAACTGGAAAGTCTATATGGGCCTTGCCTTTACTGCCGCTGTTCTGATTGGCATCGTCATTGCCTATGCGTACTTCTCCGGTTCGGATTCCTACCGTCTGCAGCGCATCCTGGCCTTCTTTAACCCGGCCGCCTATTCCTCCTCCGCCGCCTACCAGCAGACCCAGTCCAAGATGACCATCGGTTCCGGCGGCATGTTCGGCATAGGCACCTTTGTGGACGGGGCCATGAGCCAGCTCAACTATGTGCCTGCCGACTGGACCGACTTCATTTTTGCCACCATCGGGGAAGCCTTCGGTTTTGTGGGATGCGTCAGCCTCATCGGGGTTTACCTGCTCATCATCCTGCACATGGTCCGTCTGGCCTTCCACACCTATGACAAGTTCGGTGCTCTGGTCATCATCGGGGTGATGTCCATGCTCCTGTTCCACGTCTTTGAGAACATAGGTATGTGTATCGGCGTCATGCCCATCACAGGCATTCCCCTGCCCTTCCTCAGTTACGGCGGTTCCAACATGGTGACCAACATGGGCGGTATCGGACTGGTGCTCAACGTTACCAGAAACCGTTCCCTGTCTGCCTCGGTCTCCATCCGTGCTCCCCAGTACACCCTGCGCGGGCGCCAGTACAGAACCATGAGGAGCCAGCCATATGAGTAAACGTTCCAGTTCCCATGAAGCCAGCCGGCGCATCGCCCTGTGCGGCATGGCCGTTGCGCTGTCCGTCACCCTTATGCTCACCAGTTCCATCATCCCCGTCATGACCTATGCCGCTCCCATGCTGGGCGGACTGCTCCTGATCCCGGTGGAACTGGAATATGACCGCCGCACCGCCTATATAACCTTCCTGGCTACTGCCCTTCTGACCATGGTGCTGGGGTTTAACAAGGAGCTGGCCCTGTTCTATCTGTTCTTCGGCTGCTATCCCGTACTGAAATGGCGCATTGAGCGGGTCCGCGGCAGCAAATACCTGCGCTTTGGCCTGAAAATCCTGTATTTCACGGTGGCTCTGGCCCTGATGTACCTGGGCCTGATCCTTCTTATGGGCGCTGCCGCGGTGCTCAGTGAGTTTCAGGAACTGGGCATCTTTATGACCGCAGGCTTTTTCCTGCTGATGATCCTGTGCCTCATGCTCTTTGATCATCTTCTGACACCGGTAACCCTTCTGTATGTCACCCGCTTTCAGAGCAGGGTGAAAAAACTGCTGAAATAAAACCTGCCCCTGCCGCTCAGGCAGGGGCTCTGTGCAGGATGCTGAATCGGTTTGGCGGCTTCAGCCGGACCGCAGCCATAAAAAGACCGAAGGAGGGCGGGTCTACCATGCATTTTTACTGTCAGCTGGATTATGAACATGTCCCCTACCTCAGCCCCATGGGGGTTGCAAACGGAAATCTGGCCAATAACGGCTGCGGCGTATGTGCCGCCAGCATGCTCATAGAAAGCCTGCTGAATATACCCTTTCCGCCGGAGGAATGTGCCGTCTTTTCCAAGCGCTGCGGTGCCCGGGAAGGGTACGGCACCAATTTCTATATCCTGGCCGGTGCCCTGGCGGCACGCTTTGACCTGACCATGCGGCCCACGGAGGATATCGGCGCAGTGACTGAAGCCCTGCGAAACGGCGCCAGGGTCATTGCTAATACCCAGGGAGACCGGGAAGGCTATACAGGCGTCTTTTCCGATTCCGGGCATTACCTGCTGCTGGATAAGATCCGGGGCAGCGAGATCTGCGTCTATGATCCCATGTACAGGCCCGGCAGGTACGATGTGCCCGGACGCATCGGGAAGGTGCGCATGGACGGCAATGCCGCCTGGGCGGACCTGAACGTCATCCGGGAGGACTGTATGGACCGGCCCTACTTTATCTTCACCGTCTGATCAAGGAGAAAATCATGATTACCCGTCCCGTCCTGAAGTTTGCCGCTCCCCTGCCCAGGATTGAAGATTTTCAGCGCTACCTGTTCATCGGCCCCCACCCGGACGATATTGAGATCGGGGCCGGGGCCACGGCGGCAAAGCTGATCCGGCAGGGAAAACAGGTGTGTTTCCTCATCTGCACCGACGGCCGTTTCGGTCTCTCCCTGGCGCCTGCGGGCACAACGCCGGATATGCTTTCTGAAATCCGGATGCGGGAGGCGGAAGCTTCCGCCGGGGTGCTGGGCGTTCATGACGTCCGCTTTCTGAACCTCCATGACGGCGCAGGCTATACCATGGATGAAATGATCCGCGGCATGGCCCGCACCGTGGAGGACTTTCAGCCGGACATGATCTTTGCCCCGGATCCCTTTGTGGCAAGTGAATGCCATCCGGATCACATCAACACCGGGGAAGCCGCACGGCAGATTGCCTGCTTTGCCCCCTACGGGGCCATTATGGAAGGATACGGTGCAGGCCCGGCCCCGGTGAAGGCCATTGGTTTTTACATGACCGCAAAGCCCAACCGGTTTGTGGGCACCCGGGGGCTTCTGCCCGTACAATTTTCCGCCATCTTTGACTGCCATAAGAGCCAGTATCCTGATGGCTGCAGGGAGGCAGACGCGATCCGGGCGTATCTCCGTCTGCGCTCCGCGGACTTCGGCCTCAGATCCTTTCACCTTGGCGCAGAAGGGTTCCGGGTGCTGGGGACAACCCATATGCACTGTCTTCCGGAAGCAGGGCTGTAAGCATTAGCACAAAAAAACGGCTGACGCCGTTTTTTTGTGTGCTCAGAAGTCCGCTTCCCCGGCCTCCTGGCCGTCTGCCAGAGCCTTGGCATAGCGGGTGCTCATTTCCTTAAGGGAATAGAGATACAGAACATCGTTGAAGGACGTCAGGGTCTGGATATCCTCATACTCGGGATTTGCCTTGATCTCCTGAATCGCCGCTTCAATCTGCTCCTTTTCCATCAGGTAGGGAGAGCGCATGAAGTAGTACACCGGTGTGGGGGCAGGATAGGTCTTGCAGTTGAAGCGTACCATCTGAACGATGGTGCGGGGAATATCCTTTTCCACCACCAGCATGGCAATCATGGCATAGTTGTTGGCCATGATTTCATCCGAATAGTAGTAAATATCCTTGTTTCCCTTGACGGTTTTGATATCCCTGCAGGATTCATTCTCTTCCATGGCCTTGAGGATCTCCTCCAGGTTCTCCTCCTCTGCCGCCAGGGCAGATTTCGCCGTCAGGGCGGCATGCCCGCTGCGGTCCCGGATGAAGGCTGCCAGCACTTCCTCGGGCTTTGGCGGCTCCTGCTCCTCTGTGTTTTCCCCTTCAGGTTCCTTCTCAGAGGGTTCAAAGATATCCTCCACCTCGGGCATTGTCTGCAGGTAATCAAAGATGTCCATCTTTTCCTGCTCCTGCCCTTTTTCCGCGTTTTCGCCTTCCCCGGGCTTCTCGCCCTTCATGACGGCTTCTGCCCGCCTGGCCATCTCAGCCTTTTCAGATTTCGGGTTGCTGTCCCGCTGCATGGCGGGGTCGTTCCGGTCCGAAAACTCGTCGGTTATATCCTCGGGCTTCAGCTCAACTTCCTTGGCAAAGCCCGGCTTTCTGCGTCCAAACAGCAATCTGGGTACGCTCCTTTCGTATCTTTCTATAATAAAGCAGTGCAGAGGAAGCCCTGCGGCCCCTCTGCACTGCGTTTTAACGATCAGGTTATCAGATGAGTCCAAGCTCTTCCAGCTTGTCGGCCACATCCTTCAGGTCATACTTTTCCAGGGTCGCACGGGTGGGGATACCGGTGGTGACATCCCAGCCCATGAGCTCATAGAACATATCCTGAGCCTTCTTGTAGTCTTCCCGGTCCAGCTTCACGGTGCCTTCTTCAAAGGGCTTGAAATCAGGCTCCTTGTCGAATACCCAGTCGCTGGGCTGGTCATGGTCTTCCCTCAGGTTGGTGCTTCCCAGCCTCAGCTTGAAGGAAATGGCGGTGATGGCGCGCAGGAGGTTGGAGATGCGCTCGGTATCGAACTCAATGCTCTCCCTGGTGTACTCTTCGCCGGTGACAGCGCTCATGTACTTGGCATCCAGATCCAGGTCGCCGATGTAATCGCGCTTCTTGGAGGTGGCGATGGTCATGGGGTACATCCAGTTGCACAGGGTGGCGGAATCATGCCACTGCTTGCCGTTGAAGGCCCAGCGGGTAAGCTTGATCTTGTTCTCGTTGATGGGCGTATACGCCTTCTGCTTGTCGATGCAGCCCTCGCCGAACCAGTGCTCCATGACGGGCTTCTGGATGGCATCAAAGGGAGAACCGGAGGAGACCACGTTGATCAGGTGATGGATCATGCAGTCACGGTTGTACAGCAGGCTGTAGAGGGTACCGGTCTGCCAGCAGTTTTCCGGACCGTGATGGCGCGGATACCCGTTGTGGCCGATGTTGAAGTTCTTGGAGTTGACAAAGTCATAGAAGGAAACGCCGGCCACGTTCTTGGCGGGATCATCCATGCCCCACTTCTCGTAGAGCTGATAGGTTCCAAGGCCCAGATCGGAGAAAACGCCCTTCTTGCTGGCGATGGCCTGATACACCCACCACATCCAGCGGGGATCGCCGGTCTCCATGAGCTTCCACGGAATGGTGTCCCACTCGCCGGGGTTCAGACGGTCGATAACGTCCTTCATGACGCCGGTGGTGTATGCCATATAGAAGTCTTCATAGAGGTTGCCATAGTTGCACCATACGCCGTATTCATCGGCTGCGCGGGCACCGGCGCCGCCCAAGATCATCTTGGCATCGCCTTCATCCACAAAGTCGTGGGTGCTCTTGACGGACTCGCCGTTTTCATCCTTGTGCGGGGGATACCACTCCAGCATCTTGATGATGGGCATGCAGGTATTGGATACGTTCACGGGCAGATCGTAATCCGCCAGGGGATCCATCTCATATTCGGTGTAGCAGCGCACCGGGCAGGAGGAGCAGCCGCCCTGCTTGACGGTGTACTTCATGGCCACCTTGCCAAAGTCAAAGACGCCCTTGTTGCAGCGCAGGGCGGCCACGTTGATCTGGCCGCTGGGCTGCTCGCCCATGTCGATGGGGCCGCCTTCAGCCTTGTCCCAGGTGACGCCGGGGCCGCCCTGCCAGCGGTTGTTGCTGGTGGAGGAGTATTCAGCCCAGGACTGGGGAATGGTAGGCACGGTATGGTTGTTGTTGCCGCCCACCAGATCCTTGATCATGTAGTTGGACAGGAGACGGACTTCCATGGGCCGTGCAATCTTCACGGCACCGGTTCCGCGGGCAGCAATGGCCTTCAGCTTCTTGGAGCCGAACACCGCGCCGACACCGCCGCCGCCGCTGTTGCCGAAGCTGGTCACAAGGCAGCTCATGGGCACCAGGTTCTCGCCGGCAAGGCCGATGGAGCACACGTCGAACTCGGGGCCGCAGGCCTTGGAGATGGTGGCATTGACTTCAAAGGTGCCCTTGGTCCACAGATCCGAAGCGTCTTCCAGGGTGACCTTTTCGTCGTCGATCTTCAGATATACGGGGGTCTCGCTCTGGCCCTCAATTATCACGGCATCATAGCCGGCATACTTCAGGGCGTGGGCAAAGTGTCCGCCCATATGGGCATCCACGATGGAATAGCCCTTGGAGAAGCAGGACAGGAAGGAAATATTGGTACGGCCCGAGCAGGGAACGCCGGAAGCCGTGAGGGGGCCCACAGCCATGACAGCCTTGGCATCCGGGCCCAGAGGATCCGCATCCAGCGGAACTTCGTCCCAGATGACCTTGTAGCCCAGACCCATGCCGCCAATATACGGCTTGTACTTGGGCAGGGTATCTTCCGTGGTGATGGCGCCGGTTGTCAGGTTGACACGAAGAATTGTACCGGCCCAGCCGTTAATGCCATTTTTCACAGACATAGTTGCTTACCTCCTT
>CAMOVR010000049.1 GCA_946627565.1 uncultured Clostridia bacterium | reverse complement strand
TCCCATCTTCTGTCCGTTGAATGGGGAAGCGGGCTTACGACCCTTGAAGCGTATGCTTTCAGTAACTCCGGGCTTTCCATGCTGAGTCTGCCGGAAAGTCTAACAGCTATTGGAAACAATGCTTTCCAGAACTGTAAAGGTCTGCGGAATATCTATCTGAATGCACTTCAGTCTGTTCCGGCCAATGCCTTTGACGGCTGCGCGGGCCTTGTAAGTATCATCCTTCATGAGGATCTTACATCAATTGGCAGCGGGGCCTTTGCCAACTGTATCAATCTTTCAGCACTGTACGTACCCGACAGTGTGGAAAGCTTCCAGACCAATTCCTTTACCAACTGCCCCAAACTTAAGCTGTACTGCTATTCTGCGTCCCCGGCTCATTATTTTGCGGAGCAGAACAGCATTCCCTTTGTGCTTCTGGATAACCATGAGCATACATATGTTTCTGAAATCGATACGGAGGCAACCTGTACCCGCGGCGGATCACAGATGTTGACCTGCTCCATCTGCGGCTATACGTATATTGAACTTACGGATCCCCTGGGACATATGGAGCCTGAAGATTTTACTGTTCTGAAGGAACCTTCCTGCACAGAAGAAGGAAAGCAGGTGAAAGTCTGTGAGCGGTGCGGAGAAACTCTTGCAGAGGAAACCCTGCCAGTTGCCGGACATGCTTTCGGAGAATGGATTACCGACAAGGAAGCAAACATATATTTTGAAGGCCACAGGCACAGAATATGTACAGTCTGCGATATCGTCGAAGAAGAAACTGTACCGAAAACAGAACTGACAGAAGAGATGATGTCCCAGTACGGTATCACCAGTTTCCATGTGGTGGATGCCACAAACAAAGAACCGATCGCCAATGCCCAGCTGACAGTCAAACTGAATGAAGAGGATACACTGACAGTCACAACGGATACAGATGGCCGGGCTACACAGCTGCTCCCGGTGGGAGCCCTGCGTCTTTCCGCATATGTTCCTGGAAAAATTGCCCGCAGTGTCACAATCCAGGTGACAGCTGGTGAGTGTGTGATCCCGGACATCGGCCTGAGTGCGGCGGATACCATCAATGCCCAGCTGACGGTTACGGAAATGACGTATGAGGAGATTGTTAATGCCGGGATTGATGTCGATGATCCGGACAATCAGCATCTCTACAAGTATGCTGTCGTACTGGAATTCGCGCCTAATATTGATGTGCTCAACATGTTCTATTATATGAACATGGGAGGATTCTGCTTCCCAGGCGGAGCAGGCGGCAGCGGAGAAGGTGAAGGTGGCGGCGGAGGAGGCGGCAGTGGAGAAGGCGAAGGTGGCTCCGGTAGCTCAAGATCTTACTGGAGCTATGTGGGTCCCAGCACCACGGCATCCTATCTCCCTATCATGCATTACTTTAACCCTGAGACCACGGAGGAAATCACGGTATATCCTGTTTCAGAACAGTTTTTCCTCATCATTTACGGAGAGGTCCGCTGGCTGAAGGAAATGTTTGATGTGGAAATGCTGGTTATGAATACCTCCCTGACGGATACGCTGGAAAACTGTGTGGCCACACTTACAATTCCGGAAGGTCTTTCCCTGGCAGCCATGGTGGGAGAACAGCAGACGCTTTCCCAGAATCTTGGCACCATAGAGGGCGGACAGCTTAAATCTGCCCACTGGTATATCCGCGGGGATGAAGCAGGGGACTATTCCGTGTCAGCCAGACTGACAGGCGTCCAGGAACCCTTCCACGAGCCTATTGACAGACTTTACACAACGGAAGACAGCGTCCATGTATATGCCGGCTCGGCCATGCATCTGACGTATTATGTGCCGGATGCGGCATATTACGGGAAAGACTATGTTGTCCGGGCTGAACTGGAAAACGTGTCTCCAAAGACGCTGTATAATGTAGGCCATCTCATTACCGGCATCAGGGAATTCAAGGTAACACACTACTCAGACGGCACGGAAAAGGAAACCGTTTATCTGGAAAAAGGCCAGGTTGCCAGCAACTTTGCCCATGAGTTCAGGCCCGGGGACAAACTGATGATTGAAATGGCCATTCCGATCATGTTTGAATCGGAAATCATTCAGAACCAGCTGGATGAAGTCAAAAAGGGGGTCAGGGAAATTGAGAAACTGACAAACGCCCTGAAGATGTTCGATACGGCAGCAGGCGCTGTTGAAGGCGCGGGAAGCTTCCTTGACAGCCTCACCAGCATAGAATTTGAGGACTGGCTTACGGATCTTGGTCCGAAACTGAATGCGCTCAATGACGGCCTGAGTCTTGGTCAGACCCTTCTGGACCATCCGGATGAAAAGGAAGGCGTCTTCAATGCCTATGATTCACTGTGCAATGTCATTGATTCTGTTCCCGTACGCTTTGAGCTCATCCGCTCCCATGTGGAAGTCATGGATGGGTCAACCACGGAAATCCCCACCAGCATCGTAACGTATCACGAGAGCGGGGAACCCTGGGTGGTCAACATCGGGCAGTACCTGATGAATTTTACCCTGGCTGTCCTGGACGATTTCGTCAGTGCTCCGGAAACCGGCATCTGGCCTGTTGACTTTGCACTGGACAAGTTTATGGAATCCCAGAAAGCCCTTTCATTCGGGAAGGCGAAAGAGTACCTTAAGGCCGTGGACGGGCAGATCCAGACACTCCGGGCAAACCCGGTGAGTAATGATGTCAAGGTGCGTGTCTGGACAGAATACGGTTCTGTGACGATTCAGCCGGTGGCTGCGGAAAGCAGGGTGGTTGACGGTGTCACGGAAATCACAGGCGGAAGCTATATCAACCTGATTCCCCATGGCCAGGATGATGTGGTTTATGTGGATACCGGCGGCGAAGTGCAGGCGTTCCAGATTGAAACCGTGCCGGCGCATGAACATGACAGCAAATGGTTTGTGGTATGGCATGCCACGGAAAACTCGGATGGCTTTGAGGTGGAAGTGTGCCAGACCTGCGGCAGTGTGCTGGATACACGCGTAACACATACCTGCGGGAACCACCATTTCTCCGCATATGAGACGGATGTCATGCCCGGGAAAGATACTAATGGAATTCAGACCCGGGTATGCCAGGACTGCCATGTGCTGGAGTACAGGGTGATTACTCTGGAAGATCTGGGACTGCCCCTGAGTGCGGATACCCTGTATCTTTCAGCAGGTGACCGGGTCCGTGTGGACTGTCTTGCAGAAACAGGGGAGGACAGCGCGCTTGGAAATCTGACATGGACCAGCAGTGATGAAACGGTGGCCAGGGTAACAGACGGCGTGATTGAAAAACTGTCGGAAGGGGAGGCTGAAATCACGGTTACCGCATCCGGCAGCAGTGAACTGTCTGCGGTAGTACGGATTCTGGAAGATGGCCTTTCATACCTCCATCTCCCGTCTTCCCTGCATACACTGGAGGATGAAGCACTGGCAGGGGATACATCCCTGGAAGCGGTTGTTCTTGCATCACCCGTAACCATGGGAAGCCTTGCCTTCGGGGACTGCACGCAGCTTAAGAAACTCATGCTTCCTGCAGGATCTGCCTTTGGCATGGATACCTTCCAGGGATGCACGGACCTGGTCCTGTACCTGTGGGATGAAGAAACCGCGCAGCAGGCCAGAACATACGGCATCCCGTATGTCATGGTCCCGGTTGAGCCGGAAACGGATACAGACGAATAATAAATAACATGGCCCCCGGATGGTTCCGTACAGGACAATCCGGGGGCCGCTGTTCTGATATTGTTAAATTTTTACGCTCCGCTGTCTTTCGGACAGACCGTATCCGGCCTTACTCTGCTTCCGGCTTCATGGAATAGGTCTGAATGGCCTGGATGATTTCCGGATAGGGCCAGGACAGGTTTTTCCTGTCCAGGAAACCAAAGCGTTCGCCGTTTCCGGAGAAAGCATTGTTATCCCAGACCAGACAGGGCATGCGGCGGGCGCTGGCGCTGGCCACATACCAGGCGAAGAAGTCCACCCGGTCCTGCAGGTTCTGCTTGTCCAGCGCCCCGTATTCCCCAATGACAACCGGAATGCCCTGGGTATGAAAGCGTTCATAGAGGGCGTTCATGAAGGTGACCACGGAACTGCGGTCTGCCTGGCTGCTGCTGGAGAAGGAAGAGGTTCCCTTCAGATCCAGGGCAAAGGAGTAGGGGGTATAGGCATGGACGGACACCAGGAGCTTATCTTCTGCTGTATCCTCCGGCAGACGGTAGGCATCTGCCAGAGCGCCGTCCGCAGAGGCGTCATATCCCGGGATCATGAGGTACCGCTCTGCATTGTATCCGCCTGCAGCACGCACTGTGTCCACAAAGCACTGGTTGAGCTGGCAGATGGCTTCCGCACTGTCGCGGCAGACCTCGGAGGAGGGGTCGTAGTACCATTCATGGTCCGTGCCTGCCAGACGGGGCTCGTTCATGGATTCAAAGATGAGATGCTCATCCACATCCGCAAAGCGGGCGGCCACCTGGGACCATATGGCGGAAAGATAGGCTTTTGAGCTTTCAAGGTGTTCACTGTCGGGGTAATAATAACGGGTATCCACATCGTGATGGGTATTCACAATGACATACATGCCCTCGTCAATGGCCCAGCGGACCACCGTTTCCACCCGGGAGAGCCAGTCTTCCTTAATGACAAAGGAGATGTCGTCCTCCAGATGATCGTGCCAGGACACCGGGACACGGATGGTGGAAAAGCCCTTTGCATGGACTTCCTGGATCATTTCCCGGGTGGTCAGAACACCGCACCAGGACTTCTCAAGATCCATATGGGAAGCGGGTTTCCAGCCCTGGGCGAAAGCATCAAAAGTGTTTCCCAGGTTCCAGCCGCAGCCCATAGCCTGGGTAAAGGCGAAAGCGGGTGTATCCGGCACTTCAAACTGCCGTATGGTGCCAAATTCCGGTACAGTGACCGCCTTTGCATCGTGGCCCAGGGAAGGACTGAGAAGCAGGAAAGCCAGCAGGGTGTATAAAAACAGTCTTTTCATGGAAGTGCCTCCTGTTTTTTTGCGTTTTCGGACTTGACTGGAGGTGAGTATACAATGGTAAATCCGGCGCGTCAACACAGGTTAGAACACTCTTACATGCCGGTTATGGTCTTCATTTCACATGATATTGACAAGCCCCGAAAGAGGATAGTAGAATAGGTTAATCTTTTACAGAATCATGACAGCTGGCAGGCATGTTCATTTGTTATGTTTCTGTATCCAATATGGGAAACAGGATGGGAATCACGGTACCGGTCCTGTTTCTGCAGTCAACTCATTCCGTAGTCGAATCAAATGCATAGGAGAGCGAGGGTTTATGAGACGATTTCGCGGCATCCTTGTGGGCGTCCTGTGTATCGCAGCCGTTGTGGGACTGATTGTTCTGCTGGGCGGCGGCACAGAGGATTACCACCTCAAGTATGAAGGCGCGGATCTGACGGCGGATGTCAGCGGCATCGGCCGGAGCGATACCTACAGCGGCTACCTGCAGGCGCACAACGTGGAGACAGGCAGTGAACCAGTGGAAATTGACCTGTTTACCTACGAAGGAGACGCTGAGGCACGCACTGAGGATGGCGGTCAGGTCCTGTTCACGCCGGACAGTTCAAGTGTCACCTGGAAGGTAACGGTTCCGGAGGATGGCATGTACAACATTCTCCTGGAATACAAGGCCGTACCCAGCCGTGGTGTGGACATGGAGCGGGAGGTGCTGATCAACGGCGAGCTTCCTTTCTCCGGTGCCGGTACACTGACGTTCTGCCGGATGTGGACTGACGCAGTAGGGGAGGACGGACAGCGGGTACGCAAGGACAACCAGGGCAACGACATCCGGCCTTCCCAGACGGAAGTCTTTGACTGGCAGACTGTGTACTGCACAGACGACATGGGTTATGTTGTGGAGCCCTACGCCTTCTTCTTCAAGGCAGGGGAAAACACACTGACCATGCGGGCTGTCAACGAGCCCATGCTGCTGAGGCGGATCTGTCTGATGCCCGTGTCAGACGGAAAGACATATGCCGAATACAGGGCAGAGGTTCAGTCCGGCAGCATGTCGGAAAACGCAAGAAAGACCCTGATTACGGTCCAGGGCGAGGATGCTCTGGTGCGTTCATCACCGTCCCTGTACGCCCGCTATGACCGTTCATCACCCGCCACCATTCCGTATTCCGTGGAAAAGACGGTGCTGAACTACATCGGCGGCGATCCGTGGAACAATGCGGGACAGTGGATCCAGTGGACCTTCAATGTGGAGGAAGAAGGAGACTACTGCATATCCGTCAAGGCGCGCCAGGCATATCAGCGCGGCGCCGTGTCAAGCCGCAGTGTCTATCTTGACGGTGAAATCCCCTTTGATGAACTCAAGACCATTTCCTTTGACTACAACACTTCCTGGGACATGGTGACGCTGTCGGATCCCAATGGCGAGCCGTATCTCTTCCACCTGACGAAGGGTGAGCATACCGTCCGCCTGCAGGCAACCCTGGGCGATATGGGCGTCATCCTCAGAGAGCTGGAAGACAGCATCTACCGCCTGAACCTGATCTACCGCAAGATCCTGGTGCTGACAGGCGTGAACCCGGACCGCTTCCGTGATTACAACATCGCCAAGATGTATCCCGAAGTGATCGAGGCCATGGATCTGGAAAGCAAGCGCCTTTACAAGCTGGTGGATGACACGGTGGCCATCACGGGCCAGAAGAGCGACCGGGTAGCCGTGGCACAGACCCTGGCCGTGCAGCTTGAGAATTTCGTAAACCACAACGAGCGCATCACCCAGCAGTTCCAGAACTTCAAGGACAACATCACCAGCCTTGGCACCGCCATGCAGAACATGTCGGAGACCAAACTGGATGTGGACCTGCTGACCATCTCCGGTCCGGATGCACAGCTTCCTGCGATTCATGACGGGTTCCTGGAGAAGGCGCTGCATGAGATCCGCTCCTGCTTTGCCTCGTATACCATTGATTACAACTCCCTGGGCAACAAGTATGAGGACAGTGACGAAGACGTCATCGAGGTCTGGATCGTGACAGGCCGCGATCAGAGCACTGTGCTCAAGACCATGGTGGACGACACCTTCACCCCCAGGACCGGCATACGCATCAACGTCAAGCTGGTTGTGGCCGATACACTGCTTACCGCCGTGGTGGCAGGCAACGGCCCGGATGTGGTGCTCTCCCTGGGATCCTGGTTCCCGGTTAACTACGCCATGCGAAATGCCGTGGAAGACCTGACCCAGTTCCCGGATTACCAGGAAGTGGTCTCTGCCTTCTATCCCAGTGCCCTGACAGCCGTGGAATACAACGGCGGTGTCTATGCACTGCCGGAAACCCAGGAATTCTCCGTGCTCTTCTACAGAACCGATATTCTGGAAGAAATGGGCATGAAAGCACCTGAGACCTGGTCTGACCTGATTGCCATGCTGCCCACCATCCAGGGCGACAACATGTCTGTGGGCGTGCCCTATCCGGACATCACCAATGTGGATATGTCCATCTTCAACTCCCTGATCTACCAGAACGGCGGGAAGATCTACGACGAAGAGGGCAAGAAGACCATGATCGACAGCGAGAGCGGTGTGGACGCCTTCAAGCTGTACACATCCCTGTACAACGACTACGGTCTGCCCACCGTCTATGACTTTGTCAGCCGCTTCCGTTCCGGCGAAATGCCCATCGGTCTTGCCAGCTATTCCACCTACAACACCCTGGTGGTTTCCGCTCCGGAAATCCGCGGTCTGTGGGACTTCACCCTGTTCCCGGGCACTATGAGGGACAACGGCATTGACCGTTCCGTGCACTCCCAGGGCCTGTGCTGCATGATGATTGCCACCGACAACGAGACCATCAAGCAGAACGCCTGGACCTTCATGAAGTGGTGGGTCAGCGCGGAATCCCAGGTACGCTTCGGCCGTGAGATTGAAAGCATTCTGGGCTCTTCTGCCCGCTATACCACCGCCAACCGGCAGGCACTGGAGCAGCTGGCCTGGTCCGCATCCCAGCTTAAGATTCTCAAGGAACAGATGAGCTGGACCGTGGGCTTCCGTGAGATTGCCGGCGGATACTCCACCACCAGGCATATCACCAATGCCATCCGCAGGGTGATCAACACCAAGGAGGATGTGCGGGAGACGCTGCTTACCTACGCCCGGACCATCAACGATGAGATCCGGATCAAACGGCAGGAATTCGGCCTGCCGGTGGACTGAGAAAGGAGGGGTGAGGTTTGAAATCGACTTTCGGCAAGTATGTATCCCTGAAACGGGAGAATGCCCGGTATAACTGGGCCAAGGCCAAACGCATGAGGACTTGCTATCTGTTCCTTCTGCCCTATGCCATCCTTTTCTGCACCTTCTTCATTCTCCCGATTCTGACTTCCATCTACTATTCCTTCACCTATTACAACATCCTGGAACCCCCGCGCTTTGTGGGCTTTCAGAACTATGTGAACCTGTTCCTGCAGGATGAGGTGTTCCTGACAGCCATCAAGAACACCCTGGTGATCGCCGTGATCACAGGACCGGTGGGTTATATCCTCTCCTTCCTGTTTGCATGGTTCATCAACGAGCTGCCCAAGTGGCTCAGAACCGTTGCCGTGGTGGTTTTCTACGCCCCCAGTATTGCAGGCAACGCCTTCTACATCTTCTCCATCATCTTCCGCGGTGACGCCTACGGCTATCTGAACTCCATTCTTATGCAGTTCGGCTTCATAGACGCCCCTCTCCTGTGGTTGACGGATCCCCGGTACATGCTGGGCGTCATCATCATCGTCATCCTGTGGATGAGCATGGGCACCGGCTTCCTGTCCTTTGTGGCAGGTCTGCAGGGCGTGGACCGGAGCATGTATGAAGCAGGCTATGTGGACGGCATCCGCAACCGCTGGCAGGAACTGTATTACATCACCCTGCCCAGCATGAAGCCCATGCTGCTCTTCGGCGCCGTCATGTCCATCACCAGTGCCTTCAACGTCTGCGACGTGCCGAGGGCCCTGGCAGGCTATCCCAGCACGGATTACGCGGCCCGCACCATTGTCACGCACCTGTTTGACTATGGTTTCTCCCGCTTTGAAATGGGCTATGCATCTGCTATAGCAACCGTTCTGTTCCTTCTGATGATTCTCTGCAACAAGGCCATTCAATCCATGTTGAGGAAGGTGGGCACATGAGCGAGAACAACACTGTAAAAAAGAGCCGTGGCGACCTTCTGCATGAACAGATGGTGCGCCTTGGCGAGCTTCCCCCGGAAAAGGAGCCGGTGAACCGCAAGCGCATTGCCCTGACATGGCTGATCATCATGGTGATCCTGGCAGGCCTGGTGGCGGCATCCTACTGGCGGACGAATCTCATTGAGGGCTATGAAGCCCAGGATCTGGTGGCGGCGGACTATCTGGCCGACGGTGCCTACGGTCCCTACTACCGGATCGGGCGTCTGGGCCTGATCATCATCGGATCGGTTTTCACCATCGTATCCCTGATCCGTCTCATCGCGCCGAGAAGGCGCAAGCCCAACCGGTCCATCGGCGGCGATATCGGCATCTATCTCATGCTGCTGCTGGTGGCCTGTGCCATGGGTTTCCCGCTGCTGTTTTCCATCTGCTCGTCCTTAAAGCCCCTGGACGAACTCTTCCGCTTCCCGCCGAAGGTCTTCCCGCAGCATGTGACCTTTGACAACTTCAGCGATCTGTTCGTCACCCTTGGACAGAGCTATGTGCCCTTCTCCCGTTACCTGACCAATACGGTGTTCATCACCTTTGTGGGTACCTTCGGGCATCTGATCATTGCATCCATGGCCGCCTTCGTGCTGGCCAAGTATGACTTCCCCGGCGGAAAGACCTTCTTCAGCATCGTGGTGACCGCCCTCATGTTCTCCGGCTATGTGACGGGTATTCCCAACTACGTCATCATGAGCCGGCTGCACATGATCGACACCTACTGGGCCGTGATTCTGCCTGCCTTTGCGGCACCCATCGGTCTGTTCCTGATGAAGCAGTTCATGGAAGGCCTGCCCACGGCGCTCATTGAAGCGGCGCACCTGGACGGGGCAGGGGAGTTCAGAATCTTCTGGAGCATCGTCATGCCCAACGTCAAGCCCGCATGGCTGACCCTGATCATCTTCTCCGTGCAGAACCTGTGGAACGCCAATGCCGCCACAGTGGTCTATTCGGAAGAAAAGAAGACCCTGGTCTATGCACTGCAGCAGATCCAGGCCGGCGGCGTTGCCCGTACCGGTCAGGCGGCCGCTGTCACGGTGATCGTCATGCTGGTGCCCATCACCATCTTTATTCTCTCCCAGAGCCAGATTCTGGAAACCATGGCCAGTTCCGGCCTGAAAGACTGAGGAGGCTTAGTCATATGAGAAACAAGCGTTTTCTGGCACTTCTCATCTGCGGTCTGCTTCTTCTGCCGCCCTCAGGCCTTGCCGCCACAGACGGCTTCAGAAGTGTCTATACGTATACCTACGATTTCTGGAATGAGGTCCAGGAGTCGCCGGATGCGTACCGGGTGGACCAGGTGCTGTATTCCTCAGCCCTGGGGCTGACCAAACCCATGCGCAATCCCCAGTCCCTGTTTGTACAGGGGCAGGAACTGTATGTGGTGGATACCGGCAACAACCGTATCATTCAGATCCACAGGGACGGCAGTACCTTTACCGCGGTACGGGAAATCACTGAAGTCAAGGGTGCTGAACCGGCAGACTTTGCCGCTCCCAGTGACGTGTTTGTGGCGGAAAACGGCGACATGTATATCGCTGACACCAACCACAACCGGGTCATTCACACGGACGCGGACATGAATGTCATTCAGCTCTTTGTAAAGCCCGATGATTCCACCTTTGACCAGTCCCTGAACTTCCTGCCCAACAAGATCGTGGCGGACACCAGCGGCCGGCTTTATGTGCTGGCCACCAACGTCAACAAGGGTCTTGTGAAGTATGAGGCGGACGGCACCTTCACCGGCTACATCGGCGCCAACCCCGTCAAGTACACCCTGTGGGACTATGTGTGGAAGGAATTCTTCACCACCAAGGAACAGCGGGCCCAGCAGGCCAGCTTTGTTCCCACGGAATATGCCAATGTGTATATGGACCATGAAGGATTCATCTACTGCACCAATATCGTGTTTTCCGAATATGACCTGCTCTCGGATACGGCAAAGCCCATCCGCAGGATCAACTCCATCGGCAGCGATATCCTGATCAAAAACGGCTGGGAGCCGCCCATCGGCGATCTGCAGTGGGTGGAGCAGAGCCAGGATTACGGTCCCTCCAAGTTCAGGGACATCACCGTCTTTGACAATGATATCTATGTGGCCTTTGACAGGACCCACGGCCGCGTCTTCGGGTATGACCCCCAGGGTTCCCTCCTGTGGGCGTTTGGTACCAAGGGCAATAACGAAGGTGCATTCCTGGGTGCCATTTCCATCGAGCATATGGGCAATGACCTGTTCTGCCTGGATGAAAATGAAAACAGCATCACGGTGTTCACCCCCACGGCCTACGGCCAGCTGATTTATCAGGCCAGCGACGAGTACCTCAGGGGCGACTATGACGCTTCTGCAGATACCTGGAGAAAGGTGCTGGAACTCAATGCCAACTATCCTCTGGCTTTCGTGGGCATAGGACGTGCCTTGATGCGCCAGGAGGACTTCGGCGGTGCCATGAAATACTTTGAAATGGCCCATGACCGTGAAAACTATGGCAGAGCGTACCGGTACTACCGCAAGATCATGGTGGAAGACTCCATCGGCTGGATGGTGGCGGTCATTGCCGCGCTGCTGATTGTTCCCCTGATCGTCCGGAAGATCCGGAGCATGAAGGAGGAGGTGGAAGCAAGTGAGTTCCGTAAAAATCACGCCTAAAAAGCGCAGTTACGGCGAGACTCTGAGGTATGCCCTGTATGTGATTTTCCATCCCTTTGACGGCTTCTGGGATCTGGTGCACGAAAAGAGGGGCTCTCTGGCCGCTGCGCATACCTTTCTGTTCCTGTTCCTGCTGACACGGGTGCTGAAGCTGATGTACACCAACTTCCAGTTCATCTCGGCGCCTCTGCAGTATATCAACATCTACGAGCAGTGCGGTTCCCTGCTGTTCCCGTTCCTGGTGCTGTGCGTGGCGAACTGGGCACTGTCCACCCTCTTTGACGGCAAGGGGCATTTAAGGGATATCTACATGGCCATGTGCTATGCGCTGGTGCCCTATATCCTCATTCAGCTGCCGCTGATCTTCATCAGCCATATCATTTCCTTTGATGAAGCTTCGTATTACACGGTGCTGATGAGCTTCTCCCTGGTATGGTGCCTGTTCCTTGCCTTTGTGGGACTCATGGAAGTCCATGACTACGGCCCAGGAAAGACCATCATCTTCCTGTTTGCCACCGTCTTTGGCGCCCTGGTCATTCTCTTCCTGATCCTTGTGTTCTTCTCCCTGCTCAGCGACGCTGTGGGTTATTTCGTGTCACTGTACAGAGAAGTCCTGTTCAGACTGTATTAAAGGAGGGGCGAAAGTATGAAAAAGAAAAGCATTATCCGCCGCCTCCTGCCCTGGCTGATCTTTCTTGCGGTGGCAGCATGCCTGGTCATTTTCGTGGGCATTCCGCTGTACGGACCGCAGCCGGTCAGCACGCTGGAAGCTCCGGTGATTATGTACTATGAAGGGGATAAAAAGCCCCTGGTACTGGAAAATGAGGCCCTGCTCTTTGAAATGGACCCCACCACCACCCAGTTTTCCCTGACGGAAAAGGAAACCGGCAGGGTATGGTATTCCAATCCTGTGGACGCGGACAAGGATACCATTGCGGTTTCCACCAACAAGGCCATGCTTCAGTCCACCATGGTGGTGACCTATTCCTCCTCCAGCGGCACCATCGACTTTAACAACTACCAGTTCTCCATTGAAAACGGTTCCTACCAGGTGGAGAAACTGGAGGATGCCATCCGGGTGCAGTACGCTGTGGGCCGGATCGAAAAGATCTATAAGATTCCCACGGCCATCCGGGCCACGGACTACAAAGCCCTGATGGAAAACCTGGCCAAGAAGGATGTCAAGAAGGTGGACGGCGTCTACACCAGCTATAAGCCGGATAAGGTAGCCTCCATGGACAACGCGGCAGAGCTTCTGGCCCTGTATCCCGCCCTGGCGGATACGGAACTGTACGTGCTCAAGTCGGATACTTCGGCCAACAACAAGGCCAGGGTGGAAGGCTTCTTTGAGCAGGCCGGCTATACGGATGAAGACTATGCCCGTGACATGGAACTGGTGGCAGGCAGCAAGGAAAGCGAAAACGCTGTCTTCAACGTATCCGTGTATTACCGCCTGGACGGCGGGGACTTCCTGGTGGAAGTGCCCTATGAAGAGATCCGCTACCGGGCCAGCTTCCCCATCACCTATATCACCGTGCTGCCCATGTTTGGCGCTGCCGGTGCGGAAGTGGAAGGCGCCATGCTGGTTCCCGAGGGCGGCGGTGCCCTGATCCGTTACAACAACGGCAAGCTTTCCCAGAACAGCTACTACGCAAACCTCTACGGCTGGGACTACGGCAGCGAGCGCCGTGAAGTGGTCAGCGAAACCAGGAACGCCTTCCCGGTCTTCGGCATGACCAGGGACAGCGGCTCCTTCCTGTGCTTCATCGAAGGCGCACAGAGCTATGCCGGCATCCAGGCAGACATTGCCATGCGGAACCACTCCTACAACTGGGTGTGTGCCAAGTACAATGTGCTGCATTCCGACCGCTACAACGTGTCCGCCAAGACAGCCCGTCTTGTGTACATGCTTGAAAGCGAAATCCCGCATGACACCATCATCCAGCGTTACCGCTTCATTGATTCGGATGACATAGGCGTCATGGCGGGCGTATACGGGGATTACCTGCGGAGCCAGTATCCGGCGCTTAAGGATGCTCAGCTCGATGCGAACATGCCCGTATCCATTGAACTGCTGGGCGCCATAGACAAGCGGGTTGTCAAGTTCGGCCTGCCGGTCAAGTCCACGGTGGCCACCACAACCTTTGATCAGGCCCGTGAACTGCTTACCACCTTTCAGAAGGCGGAGATCAAAAACATGTCCGTCCGCTTCTCCGGCTGGAGCAACGGCGGCGTCTCCCAGAAGGTGCTCTCCAGCGTCAATGTGGTTTCTGCCCTGGGCGGGGAGAACGGCATGAAACAGCTGATTACTTCAGCAAAGAGCAAGAATATTCCCCTGTACTTTGACGGGATTACCTGCTTTGCCTACCGCAGCGGCATCCTGCAGGGCTTCGTTCCCTTCCAGAATGCGGCCAGGTTCACCACCCGGGAACAGATCAAACTGTATCCCTATTCCCCGGTGTGGTACCAGAGCGATGACTTCCAGGAACCCTATTACCTGGTGCAGCCCTCCTTTGCAAAGGAAAAGACTGACAACCTGATCGCCTCCCTGGTGAAGGCATCCGCCTACGGCGTGGCATTCCGGGATATCGGCAACCTTCTCAGTGCTGACTACAATCCCAGGAACACCACCACCCGGGAAGAAGTCAAGCAGATGAACCTGGATACGGTTCAAAGTGCCAGGAAACAGGGCCAGCACATCATGGTGAAGGAAGGCAACGATTACATTCTGCCCTATGCCGACCTGATTACCGATATGGACCTGAGCGGCATCCGCTATTCCATCCTGGATGAGATGGTTCCCTTCTACCAGATGGCCATCCACGGTGCCGTATCCTATACCGGTAGACCCCTGACCACCTGTTCAGACGCCCAGGAGGAACTGCTCAGGTGCGCAGAGTACGGCGCCGGGCTGAACTACACATTTATGCAGGAAGACGGTTCCATTCTGCAGGATACCGTCTACAGCGGCTATTACGGCGCATCCTTTGACATGGCGGGCGAGACGGCTCTTGCCACCATTGCGCGCTACCAGAAGGACATGGCAGGCCTCAACAGCATCCGCATGACGGGACACAAAACCGTGAAGAAAAATGTTACCGCCAGCTATTATGAGGACGGGACCTGCGTGCTGGTCAACTACGGTACGGAGCCCGCAGAGGTGGAAGGACACACCGTTCCTGCCAGGGACTATCTTGTGGTAAGGGGGGATGTATGATGGCAAAGCGCAAGTCAAAAAGGGATGCCTGGGGTCTGAAGGAGTCCATCCTTACCTTTATCCCGGGGAACAGCACGTTCCACACCATGCGCTCACGTGAAGCGCGTCACGGCGTCCTGTTCATTCTCCCGTTCATCATCGGTTTCCTGGTCTTTATGGCACGCCCGCTGATCCAGTCTCTGGTCATGAGTCTGTGCAACGTGCAGATGAAGGTGGGCGAGGGCTATACCCAGACCTTTGTGGGTCTTGCAAACTATCAGTACGCTCTGGGCGTTGACCCCTACTTCAACCAGCGTCTGGTGGAAGAAGTGGGCCGTATGTCCATCAATGCGGTGGCGACCCTGGTGCTCAGTTTCGTCATCGCCGTCATCCTCAATCAGAAATTCAAGGGCAGGACCCTGGCCCGTGCCATCTTCTTCCTGCCCGTGATCCTCTCCTCCGGTGTTCTGCCGGGCATTGAGAGCCAGAACGAGTTTTACAACATGATGCAGGGTATTTCCGAGGAAGTGGCCAATGCCTCCGGTGTGAACCTGAGCGCTGCGCTGCAGAACCTGCTATCCGTATCCGGTGTGGGCAGCGGTGTCTTCGATGTCCTGTTTACCATGATTGACAGTATCTACGATATCGTCATGGCAAGCGGCATTCAGATCATCGTCTTCCTCTCGGGTCTGCAGGCCATCTCGCCCTCTCTGTATGAAGCGGCAGACATGGAAGGCTGCACGGCGTGGGAATCCTTCTGGAAGATCACGTTCCCCATGGTCAGCCCCCTGCTGCTGGTCAACTGCATTTACACCATCATCGACTTCTTCATGAAGAATGACAACCGTGTCATGGAGAGAATCAACCTGGTCATGTACAGCCAGTTCCGTTTCGGTGAGAGCTCGGCCATGAGCTGGATCTATTTCGGCATCGCCATCCTGTTTATTGCCATCAGCTCCTTCATCATCTCCAGGGGGGTGCATTACTATGAAGACTAAGGGGAAAAGCTTCCGGGAAAGCAACCGGCGTTCAGGCGGATACCTGGTGAAGGCCAGGGCCATGAAGTGGACGATCTCCATCGTGCGCGGCCTGCTGCTTTTCGGCCTGTGCTTCATGATCATTCAGCCCATGCTGACCCGTTTCTCCACCTCTCTCATGGCTGAACAGGATCTGTACGACTCCACTGTGGTGCTTCTGCCCAGAAACCCCACACTGGACAATTACCGGATCGTCTTTGATCTGACGGATTTCCCAAGGTCCATGCTCAACACCCTGTGGACATCCCTGCTGGTATCGGTTCTGCAGGTGGCAGCCTGTACCCTGGTGGGATACGGCTTTGCCCGCTACAATTTCCCGCTCAAGAAGTTCTGGTTTGGCTGCGTGGTGGCCCTGATCGTGATTCCGCCCCAGACCATTGCCACGTCCCTGTACATGAACTTCGCCAACTTTGATTTCCTGGGCATCATCAGGGCCGTATCGGGCAAGGGTCTGAACCTGCACGGTTCCATTCTGCCCTATGTGTTCATGTCCCTGACCTGTATGGGCCTTAAGGACGGCCTGTACATCTACATGCTCCGGCAGTATTTCCGCGGGATCCCCAAGTCCCTGGAAGAAGCGGCCTATGTGGACGGCTGCAACACCTTCCATACCTTCTACCGCATCATGCTGCCCGATGCCATGCCCACCATCCTCTCCTGCTTCCTCTTCTCCTTTGTGTGGCAGTGGACGGACCTGTTCTATACCAGAAACTTCCTCTCCTCCATGTCCATCTATTCCAACCAGCTGTCCACCATCGTCTCAAGAATGAGCAGGTACTTCTCATCCAATGCGGACCAGGCCATCGTGGTGCCTGCCGCAAGGCAGCAGCAGCTGATCTCCATCGGCGTGCTGGTGTGCTGTATTCCCCTGATTATTCTCTACTGCTTTACCCAGCGTACCTTCGTGGAGAGTATCGCCATGTCCGGCAGCAAGGAGTAAATTGGTCCTTGCAGATGCTCCGGACCTGTGATATAATCAAGTCAGTTCAAAAGTTCAGGTCCATACAGTTGCATAGAATTCTGGTGGATCATGAAACATACAAGGAGGTCAAATATATGAAAAAGCTCATTTCCCTTGTTCTTGCTGCGCTGATGCTTTTGATGAGCGTCTCCGCCATGGCAGAGGTTTCTGCTGTTGTGGAAGAAAAGACGGCTCCGGAAGGATATCCGGAAATCAAGGAAGGCGTGGACTTTGGCGGCCAGACAGTCTATATCTATGACTACTGGACCAACAACAACGAGCGCAAGGCTGAGCCCACCGACGAAGAGCAGGCACAGTATGACTACCGTGACTGGCTGATGGAGACCTACAACGTCAACATCGTGCAGATCCAGAAGGGCGACTGGGCTTCCAACGTGACCGAGCTGACCAACTTCACCACAGCTCCCGACGGAACCCTTTGCCTCTACATCCTGGCTCCCGACTTTGTTGGTACGCCTATGGCCAACGATCTGTTCGCAGCATGGGATGACTGCGATCTGATCGACCTGTCCGCTGAAAAGTGGAACAAGGCCACCATCGACTTCATGACCAAGGGCGGCAAGGTTTACGGCGTGAGCACGGGCAAGACCGAGCCCCGTCAGTGCCTGTATTTCAACAAGCGGGTTCTGGAAGAAGCCAACATCGACTGGGAGACCATCTATGATATGCAGGCTGATGGCACCTGGACCTGGGAAGCTTTCGAAGACATGCTGAAGAAGATCAACAAGGATACCGACAACGACGGCACCCTGGACATCTACGGCATGACCGGCAACAATTCTGACCTGTATCTCATGGGCGCCTTCTCCAACGGCGGCACCTTCTTCGCCATCAATGACGCAGGCGAACTGGAAATCACGGCCAACAGCGACAACACCCTGGAAGGCCTGGCATGGGCAAAGGACATCTGGGCAAACTACGGTTATGCTCAGCCGGCAGACGGCTCCTGGGATTACTTCAAGGATGCCTGGAAGCAGGGCTTCTGCGGTTTCTATATGTATCAGACCTACGGCGGATTCAATGACAACTCCGAAATGGCCGACATGACCGATGAATGGGGCTGCGTTGCATTCCCCAAGGGACCCAAGGGCGACACCTATGTGCATATTGCCAGCGAGAACGTGATCGTTATCCCCAATGTCTATGATGCCGAGACTGTCAACAAGCTCGCTTTCATCTATGACATGTGGTCCAATGCCACCCCCGGCTACGATGACGAAGACTCCTGGATCGGCAACAAGTACAATTATACCGATGACCGTGCCGTTGACGAGACCTATGCCATGCTGCGTGAAGATGAACATTCCAAGTTCAACGCATGCCTGTACATCGGCTCTGTGAACGACATCCTGGGACAGCCGCTCCTCTGGCAGCTTGGCGGTTCCACTCCTGCCGAACTGGTTGACGCTGCAACTCCTGCATGGCAGGCTCTGTGCGACACCTTCAACGGCAAGTAATCAGGAATAAAAAGGCCGCCGCGGATTTTCGCGGCGGCCTTTTATAGATTCTGAAAGGATGATTTGTATGCAAAGGATACTCTGTATGCTGCTGGCACTTATGTGCCTGTGTGCAGCTGCGGCAGCTGAAGGGGATGGTGAGGTGGCCTGCCTGGCTGAACTGGCAGATCCCTACGGTTTCCGCATGGGTGCCCCGCTTTCCTTTAACCAGATGCGGGACAGCGCGTATCTGAATTTTGTGTCCTCCGTCTTCAATTCCGTCACCATGACCAATGAGATGAAGGCCTATTCCCTCCTTGACCAGAGGCAGTCAAAGGCAACCGAGGATGGCATGCCGAAGATGAACTACGCCATGGCGGATCAGATGGTGGGATGGGCCAGGGACCAGGGCCTTGGGGTCCGGGGACACGTGCTGGTCTGGGATGCCTATATGACGGACTGGTATTTCCATGAGGGCTATGATTCCTCCAAACCCTATGCGGATCAGGAAACCATCTGCAAACGGACGGAGAGCTATATCCGGGATGTGATCCGGCACTTTGAAGAAAAGTTCCCCGGAACCGTGTACTGCTGGGATGTGGTCAATGAAGCTGTTGGAGACAGCGCCGGTGAGTATGACCCCAAAGATCCGCGTCACCTGAGAACCAAAAGGAGCGGGAATGACAACCTCTTCCAGAAATACATGGGGGACAATTACGTGGAACTGTCCTTCCTGTATGCCAGGAATGCCGTGGAAGAGCTGGGAGCGGACATAAAGCTGTATTACAATGATTACAATGCCTATTTCAGCGACAAGGCACAGGCAATCCTGGCTCTGAGCGATTCCGTGAACCATTTTGCCAAGGATGCAGACGGCAATGACCGTGTCCTGATGGACGGCATCGGAATGCAGGGCTATATCGGCGGTTACGGCTCCCAGAACGGGTGCCTGGTGGACAGCCATATCGGCATGATCCGTGACGCGATCCAGGGTTACGCAGAAAAGGGCCTGGAAGTGCAGATCACCGAAATGGCGGTGAGGAACTTTGACAAGAGCGCGGCGGAAAAGCACGCGGCGTTCTACGGGGACCTGTTTAAAATGCTCAGGGACATCAATACGGATGAAAACGCACCCTTCAAGGCTGTGAGCATCTGGGGCCTGACGGACTATCCCAATGAGCCCAAGGGGACCTATGTGTACAATCTCAATTCTCCCTACGGCGGCCTTGTGACGGAAAAACTGGCCATAAAGGATGCCTTCCTGAAGGTGGCTGAAGCCCTTTCCGAGTAAACACAGAAAAACACGAAAAAACAGGACCGGAATGCCGGTCCTGTTTTCAGCTGCACTCAGAGTACGCCGCGGATGGCCTGAAGCAGGTCATCGTAGGATTCAAATGCGGGATACTGGGGATAGTCCGCCCGGATCTTATCCGTGGTCCGGAAGAGGAAGCCTGCCTTGCTGGCTTCAATCATGGCCAGATCATTGAAGCTGTCGCCGGCTGCAATGGTCTCAAAGCCGACGGTCTGCAGGGCCCTGACCGTGGACAGCTTGCTTTTCTGTACCCGGATCCTGTAACCCGTAATCTCACCGTTTTCTCCCACTTCCAGGGTGTTGCAGAAAATGGTGGGCCAGCCAAGCTTCTTCATGAGGGGAGAAGCGAACTGCTCAAAGGTGTCGGACAGGATAATGGTCTGGGTTTCGCTGCGCAGGGTGTCCAGGAATTCCTTTGCCCCGGGAAGCGGATCAATGGTGGCAATGGTTTTCTGGATGTCCTTAAGACCCAGCCCATGTTCCTTGAGAATGCCGATACGGAACTTCATCAGCTTATCGTAATCGGGTTCATCACGGGTGGTCCGGCGCAGTTCAGGAATACCGCTTGCTTCAGAAAAGGCAATCCAGATTTCAGGTACAAGAACGCCTTCCAGATCCAGACAGACAAGATTCATATGCATCCCATCCTTTTTTGGTTTTATGTTTTTTGCTTTTAATATGGCAGATTATCTGACTGCTGCTGCAGCCGGTCCGTAAAAGACAGACCCGGCGCAGTGGTTTGCAGTATAGCATAAAGAAAAGTCCCGGGCAAGATTGGAAGAAAAGCACGGAAAGATGCGGAAAGTCAGCAGGAGAGCAGAGGCAGAAGGGCGAATTGATAAGGGAAATCATGCAGCATCCGGGACAGGATATGCGGGCCGGACGGACCGCGGTGTATTATGGGATTCCGGATGCGGACAAGAAAACAGACAGGAAGTGGACAGAGATGGGATGCACAACCATTCTTGCAGGCAGGTCTGCCACATATGACGGATCCACCCTTATGGCCCGCAATGAGGACGCAGGCGCGGGCAGTTTTGCACCAAAGAAGATGATTCTGGTCAGGCCGGAGGATCAGCCCAGGGAGTATGTCTCGGTGATTTCCGGCATCCGGATCCCTCTTCCGGAAAACCCCATGGCCTATTCTGCCGTGCCAAACGCCCTGCCCGACCGGGGCATCTGGGGCGAGGCAGGCATCAACAGCGCCCATACAGCCATGACGGAAACGGAAACCATCACCAGCAATCCCCGGGTCCAGGGAGCAGATCCTCTGGTGAAGAGCGGCATCGGGGAAGAGGACATGCTGACCCTGGTGCTGCCCTATATTCATTCGGCCAGGGAGGGTGTCCTGCGCCTGGGAAGCCTGCTTGAACAGTACGGAACCTATGAGATGAACGGCATCGGCTTTCAGGATGTGAATGAGATCTGGTGGATGGAAACCATCGGCGGCCACCACTGGATTGCCCGCCGGGTGCCGGACGATGCCTGGGCCGTGATTCCCAACCAGCAGGGGATCGATTATCTGGACCTGGAGGACGCCCTTTCAGAGGGCAGGGAGAACCTGTGCTCGGCGGATCTGGCGGATTTCATTGAGACATATCACCTGAACCTGGGTATGGGCTTACGTGACGTGCGCCTTGAGAAGGCGTTTGATGTCCGCGCCGCCTTTGGCAGCCGGGAAGATTCGGATCATGCATACAATACCCCCAGGGCCTGGAGCGCCCAGCGGTTCCTGAACCCCTCAAGGGATCCGGGCAGCCCCGTTTCGGACACCCTTCCCTGGTGTCTGAAGGCGGAGAGAAAGATCACGCCTGAGGATGTCAAGTACGTGCTCTCGGATCATTTCCAGGGCACCCCCTATGATCCCTATGGCAGGCACGGGGACGGCAGCATGCGGGGGCAGTTCCGGCCCATCGGGGTCAACCGCACCAATATGATGGCCATGACCCAGATCCGCCCGGGGCTTCCGGAAGAAATCCGGGATATACAATGGATCGCCATGGGCTCCAATGTGTTCAATGCCATGATCCCGCTTTACACGAATGTGGGCACCATGCCGGCCTACCTGGCTGAGACAGGGGCCAAAACGGATACAAGACAGCTGTACTGGGCAAGCCGCCTCATCGGGGCACTGGCAGATGCGCATTTCCCCAAATGCAGCTCCGCTGTGGAACGCTATCAGCTGGGGGTGCACGGCAGGGCGAATGCCATGCTGCTTAAATCGGATGCCGAAGCGCAAAAGGTCCTGGAGGAAGGCGGAAATGTGCAGGCATGCCTGGAAAAGGCCAATCAGGCCATGTCGGACATGATGCAGGAAATGACGGATGACACACTGGGAAAAGTGCTTTATGAGGCAAGTCTTGAAATGAAGAATGCCTTTGCACGCTCAGATGCATAATACGGGAAAAGGCAGGCGCAT